>NZ_RZPB01001400.1:0-662 GCF_003998535.1 Mesorhizobium sp. M7A.F.Ca.AU.002.02.1.1
CCTCTACACGATCCGCGTCCTGGCCGGTGCGGCGGCGACCGGCGTCGACGTCTCGTTCTGGCTGCTGGCCTTCTCCATCTTCTTCTTCCTGTCGCTGGCGCTGGTGAAGCGCTTCGTCGAACTGCGCACCACCGCCATTCCGCCCGGCGAGCGCATTGCCGGTCGCGGCTATCGCACCGAAGACCAGGAGATCGTCGCCCAGGCCGGCATGGCCTCGGCCTTCTCCTCGGCGCTGGTGCTGGCGCTCTACATGGACAGTGTCGCGGTGCGGGAACTCTATCCGCATCCATGGCTGATCTGGCCGCTGGCGCCGATCGTGCTTTATCTTACCATGCGCGTCTGGATCCTGGCGCGCCGCAACGAGATGCATGACGATCCGGTCGTCTTCATCATCCGCGACTGGCGCAGCCAGATCGTGGTGCTGATCGGTGCGGTGATGCTGGTCATCGGGGGCTGGTAGGCATGGCCGCCGGACGTTTCCCAAGCTTTGGCCTTGCCACGCCGCCGGCGCCGCGCGCCATCGGTGCCGACGAGGCGATCGCGCTGCTGAAGGGCGGTCAGGCCAAGCCGGCGTCGCTGCTTGCCTATGGCAATGGCCGCTCCTACGGCGATTCCTGCCAGAACGGGGCCGGAGCGGTCGTCGATATGCGATCGCTGAACCG
>NZ_RZPB01001401.1:0-660 GCF_003998535.1 Mesorhizobium sp. M7A.F.Ca.AU.002.02.1.1
GTACCGACAGGTCGCCGGAATGCAGGCGGGCGACATCCTGGCCTGATTTGTGCGCCTCGAGATAGGCGGCCTCGATCTCGTCGAGCGACATCGGCGCGGTGTCGACCAGCTTTGTCCCCGGCGCGCAGTGCTGCAGCAATTCGGGCGCGACGATCGAGCCGGCATGCAGGCAAACCGGGCAGTTTGCCAAAAGCCTTGCGCCGCGCAGCGTGATGAGGTCGGCCGCACCTGGACCGGCGCCGATGAAATGAACGGTCATGGCGCATCTCCGCTGATGGCGATGGCACAGGTGACCGGGCCGAGCACGGTGCGGGGGCCAAGCAGTTTTGCGCCTGTGCCGGCCACGGCGAGGGCGGACGCCTCGGAGACCGATGGTGTGCCGGCAACATCCTGCGAGAGATCGGAATGGCTGAGCGTATCCGACGAGGCAGCTTGAAGTGCTGAGTCGTCGACGACGATGACGGGAAGACTCAGCGTGCGGCCAGCGGCGGCGATCGCTTCTTCATCCTTCTTGAACGCGGCAGTCGCCAGTGCCGACAGCGCCGTCATCGCCAACCCATGCGCCTCCAGCGCCGTTTCGATCGCCGCAAGCACCTCTTCCACGCCCACGCCCTTTCGGCAGCCTATGCCCGCGACCATCATGGCTTCATCCAGCTCCAT
>NZ_RZPB01001402.1:0-658 GCF_003998535.1 Mesorhizobium sp. M7A.F.Ca.AU.002.02.1.1
CTGTATAGGTTAACGCCCTACGGCGCCCCCCTCTGTCCTGCCGGACATCTCCCCCTCGAGTGGGGAGATTGGCAGTTTCGGCGCCTCGCTCAGTCCCGCAAGGTCGGCGATTGGCGAAAGCCGTCGCGACATCCAATCTCCCCCCTTGAGGGGGAGATGTCCGGCAGGACAGAGGGGGGCGCTGGCCCGCGGCGTTGCCGCAATTTGCAACTACCCGGCCAACGCCAGCTTCGCCACGGCCGGAGCAAAAGGCCGAATGTTGATCCCGTCCCTGGTCATGGTGACGAAGCTCGATGGCGGGATCGCCTAGGCGCGATCCGGAAGAGCCGCAGGCTCCTTGGTCGCGTGCGTGCCTCTGTTGTGCGTCCGCTCGTAAAGCTCGCGAACGATTCGGCTGGCGGTAGTTTCAAACAGAAATGGCAAGAAAGCATGAACGAGCGCGGCGCCGGCCGCCATCAACAGGCGCGACGAAAACCAGGCGGCAAAGCCCATGTGGCTGAAATAGGTTTCGCCGACCTTGGCCGGATGAGAGGTGAAAATCCTTGCGACCGACATGCTGGTTCCCCTTCAGCGCTTGAAGTTCCTGATATGAGTATCCTGACATGCTTCGCCGGTTCATCGGTCTCAAAATGTCCTTGTATTTCGGTGATGCATGGAA
>NZ_RZPB01001403.1:0-653 GCF_003998535.1 Mesorhizobium sp. M7A.F.Ca.AU.002.02.1.1
TCCCTCAGTTGACGAGCTTAGTGGCGGAAAACTCGATCCGCCGATTGAGCGCCTTGTTCTTCGGCGTGTCGTTGTCGGCAACCGGGCGCTCCTCGCCATAGCCAGTCGCCGCGATCTGGGTGCGCGGAATGCCAGCGGCAACTATGGCGTCGGCAACCGCCTGGGCCCTTCGCTCCGACAGGCGCTTGTTCTCGATGGGCGACCCGTCGGAATCGGTGTGTCCAGAAACCTCGACCTTCAGGCCCGGGCACTTGCCCACGACGCCGACGACCTCAGCAAGCAGCGGCCGGCTTTGGCTATCGAGCCGCGCGCTCGCCGTTCTAAAGTAGATGGCTCCGGTGCGCGACAGCACCGCGAACCTGTTGAGGCACTCCTCGTCGCTGAAGCTGGTCTTCGCCGCATCGGTGGTGACAGGCCCGACATCGGCAGTGCTCGCCGCAACCGGTTGGACAACAGCCGGCTTGCTGCCGTCAGCGATGAAAACGAAATCGAATGAAACCGATGCCGTGGGAACAATATTGGTCACGTTGGCCGCCTGCTGGAGTTTATCCACGTTCGGCAGCAATCCGAAGTCTTCCACATGCACGGCGACAGGAGCCTCCGAAGCGACCGACACCATGGTATCGCTGATCATGGTGACCACGATGTTGGCT
>NZ_RZPB01001404.1:0-643 GCF_003998535.1 Mesorhizobium sp. M7A.F.Ca.AU.002.02.1.1
GCGCTAAAAGAGCCACAAATCAAGGCCTGCGACAGAAGCTTGAATCCGCTCTATCTGTAAATGAGAAATATTTTTCTCTTGGCCGGGATGCTTTCAGAAAAGCAATTGCATCCCGATAAGGGATGCGCGAGTGCGTTCCTTCTGGTTTCTCGCGCTCGCGCGTAGAACTGCAAGCTCATTGAGGATTCCGCTCGCGTCCATGTCGCACACTGCTCCCAAGCTCAACGCCTTCCCCGTGTTCATGCGGGTTGAGGGCGAAGCTGTGGCCATCGTCGGGGGCGGCGAAGAGGCGCTGGCCAAGGCGCGGCTGATCGGACAGTCGAGCGCGCTCCTGCGGATCGTCGCGGAACACGCCGAGCCCGACCTGCTCGCCTTCGTCGCCCAGGCCGGCGCGACTCATTTTGCCGCGGCTTACGAGGCGTCGCAGCTCGAAGGCGCGGTCATGGTGTTTGCCGCCAGCGGCGACGAGGAACTCGACCGCCGGGTGGCCGCGGATGCGCGCCGCCTAGGCATTCCGGTCAATGCCGTCGATCGGCCTGAGCTTTGCGATTTCTTCACCCCGGCGCTGGTCAACCGCGCGCCGGTGGCCATCGCCATCGGCACCGAGGGTGCAGGCCCGGTGCTTGCCCAAATGTTGCGCGGC
>NZ_RZPB01001405.1:0-642 GCF_003998535.1 Mesorhizobium sp. M7A.F.Ca.AU.002.02.1.1
CCTCGCCAAGCACGACCTTGCGCAACCGCGCAGGCACGGCTTCGTCCAGCACCCCGGCGAAGGCGGCACGCAGCGCCGCCCGGTCGGCGGTGAAACGGGCGCTCCTGGCTTTCATCTCGGGATTGGCGTCGAGCCAGGCGTCGTAAGCGGCGCGCTCGTCTGCAGGCAGCTCGCCATCGAGCGCCATGTGGATGTCCCGTTCGGAAAAGTCGCGGCGGATCATTTCTCGACGATCCTTATCGCGCGGCGACGCGCCGTATCGTCCAGCAAACCACGCAATTCCTCACGCCCGCGCGCAATGCGCGACATCAGCGTGCCAGCGGGGACGCCCAGAATGTTGGCGGCTTCGGCATAGGAAAAACCTTCGATGGCAACCATGACAAGAGCTGCGCGTCGATCGGGGCTGATCGCCTGCAACGCGTCGATGATCTCGCGCGAGGCGATACTCTCCACCTGCTCTGCCGGCTGGGCAACGGCCTCGCCCGCCTCCAGCGGCAACATCGCCGCCTCGCCGCGGCGGTTCACCTTGCGCATCTGGTCGATGAACAAATGATGCATGATCGTAAACAGCCACCTCCGGGGGCTTTCTCCTGTCTGCCAGTTGTCGAGCCGCACAAGCGCCCGCTCGAGGCAATCCTGGAC
>NZ_RZPB01001406.1:0-635 GCF_003998535.1 Mesorhizobium sp. M7A.F.Ca.AU.002.02.1.1
GCGTGCCGCCGCAGAAATCGAGCACCAGTTTCGTCGCCAGTTCGACGCCCGGAACCATGAATTCGGGGTCGACGCCGCGCTCGAAACGGTAGCGCGCGTCGGTAATGATGCCGAGCGTGCGGCCGGTGCGCGCCGTGGTGATCGGATCCCAAAGGGCGGATTCGATCAGCACATCTGAGGTGTTCTCGTCGCAGCCCGAATGCTCGCCGCCCATGACGCCGGCGATCGACTCGACGCCGTTGTCATCTGCGATGACGCACATTTCCGGCGTCAGCGTGTATTCGCGGCCGTCGAGCGCCTGCACCTTTTCACCATCGCGCGCGCGGCGCACGACGAGATTGCCGGCAACCTTGCTGGCGTCGAACACATGCAGCGGGCGGCCGCGGTCGAAGGTGACGTAGTTGGTGATGTCGACCAGTGCGCTGATGGGTCTCAGCCCAATGGCGATCAGCCGCTGCTGCAGCCATTTTGGCGAGGGTCCATTCTTGACGCCCTTGACCAAGTTGAGCGCGAAGCCGGGGCAAAGCTCCGGCGCTTCGATCGTCACCTTGATCGGACACATGCCATTGCCGACATGCGGCATGATGGCGCCGCCGACGAGGCGGCCAAGCCCGCTCGCCGCCAGATCCCTGGCG
>NZ_RZPB01001407.1:0-633 GCF_003998535.1 Mesorhizobium sp. M7A.F.Ca.AU.002.02.1.1
GTTCATCACCAGCCTCATGTCGTGCTCGATCAGGACGACGCCGATGCGGCGCTCGGTGCGGACTGTCGAGAGGATGGAAACCAGTTCGGCGGTCTCGACGGCGTTCATGCCGGCGGCCGGCTCGTCCAGCAGCAGGAAGCGCGGCTTCAACGCCAGCGCACGTGCCACTTCCAACCGGCGTCGCTGGCCATAGGCAAGCCTGGCGGCCGGCTGATCGGCAAATCTCTCCAGCCCCATGCGCGCAAGTTCACCCATTGCCGCCGCCTCGGCATGGACGAGATCAGGCTCTACCTGGCGTGCGGCGACGACGACGTTTTCCAGCACCGTCATGTGCGGGAAGACGCGGATGTTCTGGAAGGTGCGGGCAACGCCGGAGCGCGCGAAGCGGAAGGCAGAAGCCTGCCGCACCGCGCCACCCACCGACACGGTACCGGCACTTGGCTTGACATCACCGGCCAGCATGTTGAGCAGCGTCGTCTTGCCGGCGCCATTGGGGCCGATGATACCGGTGATGCTGTCCGTTTCGAAACTCAGGCTGACGTCGTCGACAGCAACGACGCCGGCATAACGGCGCGACAGACGCTCGGCGGAGAGCCGGTCACTCTCGACACGCTGCGGAGGTGCCGCCGAAGC
>NZ_RZPB01001408.1:0-627 GCF_003998535.1 Mesorhizobium sp. M7A.F.Ca.AU.002.02.1.1
AGACAGCCCCAGAGCGTGTCGAGCGCCGCTCGAGCACTATGACGCGGCGCTCGACACGCTCTGGGGCGATGAGCATGAAACGGCTGCCCTGCAGGGATTGCGGGAGTTTCTGGTTGGCGCCGGCGATGGGCGACGCAACTATCAGGCGCCGGTCAGCTACCGCATCGTGCCGCGCGTCCTCGGCCAGGCGCATCGTGCGCTGGCGACGGCCGAGCGGGCGGCCAATGTGTCGCTGGCCTCGATATCGGACAATCCCGTCTACATCCCGCCCGACGATGCAGATCGGCTCGGCCGCTGCATCTCGACCGGCGGCTATCACAATGCGATGGCAACGCCGGCGCTGGACGATCTGGCGGCGATATGGGCCGACATCTGCCTGCTCTGCGACCGCCACGCCTCGAAGCTTCTGAACGGCAAGGTGTCGCTGCTGCCGGATCTGCTGATGACCGGACGTCACTCAGCCGACAGCGATGGCCATGGCAATGTCGGCTATGTGCCGATGGCGATCACCGGCTATCTCGAGCAGGCCAAGCTGGCCGCACAGCGCACCTTCATTCCGGGCACGGAATCGGCTGGCGCGGGGCAGGACGACGTCGCCACGACGGCGTTCTTCGCATGGGCCAAGGA
>NZ_RZPB01001409.1:0-623 GCF_003998535.1 Mesorhizobium sp. M7A.F.Ca.AU.002.02.1.1
GTGCTGGACCAGGGGGCGAGTGCTCACGCAGCGACCGATCAGGCCTTCATCAGCCATTCATGCTCGGGCGCATTGTGGAACTTCCACGTCCGCTTCGGTCCTGCCATGACGTTGAGATAATAGAGGTCGTAGCCATGGCAGGCGGCGCAGGGGTGATAACCCCTGGGTACCAGCACGACATCGCCATCCTCGATCGCCATTGCTTCGTCGAGCGCGCGATGGCCGTTCTTGTCGGCGTCGGTGTAGACGCGCTGGAAGGCAAAGCCCTGCGGCGGGTTGAGGCGGTGATAGTAAGTTTCCTCGAGGTAGGATTCAGCGGGCAGATTGTCCTGGTCGTGCTTGTGCGGCGGATAGCTCGACGTATGCCCCCCGGGCGTGATGACCTCGACCACCAGCAGCGAATCGGCCGGCTTGCCCTCCGGCAGGATGTTGGTGACATAGCGCGTGTTGGTGCCCTTGCCGCGCACCTCCTGGCCGAGATCGTCCGGTCCGATGACGCGAACCGGCAGGCCGCCGCCAAGGCCCGGCGCCGAGCAGACCGCGACTTCCAGTTCGGTGTCCGCGGTCACCGACCAGTCCGAACCCTCAGGCACGTAGACCGACCACGGCTTGCCCTCGAAGGG
>NZ_RZPB01000140.1:0-10493 GCF_003998535.1 Mesorhizobium sp. M7A.F.Ca.AU.002.02.1.1
CTGATTTCCTTCGCCGCGCTGCGCGAATTCGTGACGCTGACGCATACGCGCCGCAGCGACCATTGGGTGCTGCTCGGCATGTTCGGCATCATCATCCCGTTTCAGTACTGGCTGGTGTGGACCGCCTGGTACGGGCTCTTCGTCATCTTCATTCCGGTCTACTGCTTCCTCTTGATGCCGGCCATCACGGCGCTGCATGGCGACACCGAACGCTTCCTCGAGCGGATCGCCGCGCAGCAATGGGCGGTGATGATCTCGGTCTATTGCGTCAGCCACGTCCCCGCCCTGCTGACACTCGACGTGCCAGGCTTCGAAGGCCGCACCTTGCTGCTGATCGCCTTCCTGATCATCGTCGTGCAAGGCAGCGACGTGCTGCAGTACATCTTCGGCAAGCTGTTTGGTAAACACCGGTTTTCGCCGAACGTCTCGCCGTCGAAAACCTGGGAAGGGCTGATCGGCGGATTGGTGTCGGCGAGCCTGCTCGGCGCGCTGTTGTCGTTCGTGACGCCCTTCTCGGCGCTGCAGGCGGCAGGCGTGGCCTTCGTCGCCTGCTCGATGGGATTCCTAGGCGGGCTGGTCGCCTCGGCCATCAAGCGCGACCAGGGCGTCAAGGACTGGGGCCATCTCATCGAAGGCCATGGCGGCATGATGGACCGCACCGACAGCCTGGTCTTCGCCGCCCCGGTGTTCTTCCACATCGTGCGCTATTTCTGGACTGTGTGATCCGGCGACCGGTTGCCAAAGGCGCTCAAAGCCGGTTGCGGATCAGCATGGTGACGACGAAGAACGCACCGACCGAGCTGGTGATGATGCCGATCGGCAGTTCCTGCGGCGGCAGCAGCGTTCGGGCCAGAAGATCGCTGGCCAGCAAAAGCACCGCGCCGAAGACGGCGCAGCTGGCAACCAGGCGCAGATGCAAGGGGCCTGCCAGCGGCCGCGACAGATGCGGGATCATCAGCCCGACGAAGCCGATGACCCCGGCGACAGAGACCAGGATCGCCGTCGAGAAGGCGGCGACGAGAAACGTCATTCGGCGCATGCGCGCCACTGGCACGCCAAGGCTTTCGGCGGCGTTTTCGCCGGCCAGGAAGGCATCGAGCCGGCGGTGGTTCCACAGCGCGTAAGCCAGAATGGTGCCCGCACCCAGCGCGCCGAGCCAGATATTGTCCCAGCGCGCCAGGCCAAGGCCGCCCATCGTCCAGAACAACACGGAGTGGGCGGCGCGCTGGTCGCCGGCAAAGACCAGGTAGTTGGTCAAGGCGGTGAACATGAAGGACACGGCAAGGCCGGCGAGGATCAGCCGCTCCGGCCCTTGGCCCCTCACCCGCGCGACCAGCAGCAGGACGACGCCGGCGGCCAATATGCCGCCGGTGAAGGCCGCGACCGGCAACGTCCAGATGCCAAAGCTGTCGCCGAAGACGGTGATGACGGAAACGGCACCGGCGGCGGCGCCCGACGACAGGCCGAACAGGAACGGATCGGCGAGATCGTTGCGGGTCACTGTCTGCAGCAGCGCGCCGACGACGCCGAGGCCCGCGCCGACGCAGATGGCCAGGATCGTGCGCGGCAGCCGCAGATCGACGACGATCTTGCCGACCGGCCCGGACACGTCGTGCCCGCCTAAGCCGATTGCGCGGCCAAGCGCTGCTACAACGTCGGCCAGCGGGATCAGCGTCGAGCCATAGGCGATCGACAGCAGAGCGAGAGCGGCGATCGCCGCCGCTCCCGCCAGCATGGCCAACGCAAATGCCGGATGGCGCAAGCTCAAAATGCTTCCGGGTGCATGGCCTTGGCGATCTTGTCGATCGCTTCGATGTTGGCGGGTCCAGGCGTCAGCTCGGCGTAGCGGAGGGCGACGAAGCGCTCGTTCTTGACCGCGTCTGTCTCCTTCATGGCCGGATGCGCTTTCAGGAAATCGAGCAGCTTCCTGTAGCCGCCACCGTCCTGGTAATCGAGCAGGATGAGGAATTGCGGATTGCGCGACGCCACCGTTTCCCAATCCGTGTTGCCCCAGCTGGTGTCCATGTCAGCCATGATGTTGTCGCCGCCGGCGGCAGTGATCATGGCGCTGGGGATGGCGAACTTGCCTGCGGTGAACGGCTTGTCCTCGCCGGAATCGTAGAGGAACACCCGCGTGCCCTTGGCGCTGCCGACCTTGGCGGTGATGTCGGCGAGCTGCGCCTTCCAGCCAGAGACAAGCTTTTCAGCCTCGGCCTCCTTGCCGAAGATCTTGCCCAGCTTTTCGACGTCGCCATAGAGCAGGTCCATCGAGGCGGCGGGGCGGCTCTTGTCGAGATGGACGCAGCTTTCCGTCAGAACCAGCGTCTTGATGCCGTGCGGGGCAAGCGTGTCGGGCGTCACCTCGCCACCCGGCTTCATGCCGTAGTACCAGCCGGCGAAGAAGAAATCCGGCTCCACGGCCACGAGGTTTTCGAGCGTCGGATATTTCGGCGCCAGCTCCGGGATCGAACCCTGCTCTGCCTTGAATTCGGAACCGACCTTGTACCATCCGGTGATGCCCGTCAGGCCGACCATTGACGGCTGCAATTTCAGCGCGAAAGCCATCTCAGCCATGTTCAGATCGTGGATGACAGCGCGCTTCGGCGGCGCGTCGAAGGTCAGCGGCTTGCCGCAGCTGTCGACGGTTACCGGGAAGGCGAAGGCGGTCGAGGTCAGCAGCGAGACGGCAAGCGAAAAAGCGAGGCGTTTCACGGGTATGCTCCTTGTGGGTGGGATCGGGTCGACTATGGAACGGCTTCAATCACGACGGCGGCGCGGCACGGTTCGGAACCTCGAACACCGTCAACTCTCGATCCTCGGTTGGATGGCGCAGGCGCAGCACATCGATGCCGAAAATCTCGCGGATCAGCTGTTGGGCCAGCGCTTCGCGCGGTGCGGCGAGCGCTTGCAGACGGGCATGGTTCATCACCGCCACCCTGGTGGCGAAGGGTGCTACCAGCGCCAGATCGTGCAGCACCGCGATCACCGTCATCTCAAAGCCTGCCACGAGGTCGAGCAGTTCGCCGCGGGCGCGCGGGTCCAGATGGTTGGTCGGTTCGTCGAGGAACAGGATTTTGGGCTGCTGGGCGATGGCGCGCGCCAGTTGGGCGCGCTGGCGCTCGCCGCCCGACAGCGAGCCGACGGTGCGGCCAAGCAGCGGCAGCAGGCCGGTCCGGCGCAGCGCCTCGACGGCGATATCGCGTTCCTCGCGCCTGCGCCGCAGCCCGGCGTGCGGGACCCGGCCAAGCTCGACATAATCGATCACCGCCAGCCGCGGATCGGGCTGGTCGGTCTGGCCGACAACGGCGATATGCAGCGCCCGCTCGGCGGCCGAAATCCTGTCCAGCCCGCGTCCGCCAAGCTTCACCTCGCCGGAACTTGGCCGCAGCATGCCCGACAGCATGCGCAGCAGCGTCGTCTTGCCGGCGCCGTTGGGACCGATGATGGCAAGGCGATCGCCAGCGGCCACCGAGAAGCTGACCGCCTGGACCAGATTCCGCCCATTCGCCATGGCACAGAGGTCATGGGCTTCGAGAAGCGCTGCGCTCATCGGCTGCAGCCCGCCGGATTGCGGGGACGGCAAAGTGTGAGCATGGTGATGCGATGATCGATGGAGCCGTCCAACTTTCCGTCACTTTCCAAAACTGGCGACGGAAGGAAGCTGGCGAACCGGCCGACAAGGCCGGGATTCGCGTTTCCTCCCGGCACACCCCGTCCGGTCAACTCAGTGATGGCAGGTCTCCTGGCTCGCGGGTCGTTGCGCCATCCTGCCTTCCCAGCCTTGCCGGCCAGTGGCATTCACGGATTTTGCTCGCCGCTTACAGTTGCGGGGGCAGCCACGGCCTCGACCTGAACAGGCCTCACCGTGTTCCCTTTTCACCCCTCGCCTTTCGGCTCGGGGACCATCACCACTTCAGCGTAGATTTCCACCAAACGCTTCGCAATGGATTTCTCGGACGAAGTGGTGGGCCAGCTAAGGGAAACAGGCATTGCACGCTCACTTTATGTAATAACATAACATTCTTAGGAGATGACGCGGCCCGCTGTCAAGCGAAAGCCCATGGGATCGGCGCAGATTGCACGGAATGCGCAATTTCGATCAAACTGGCCGCGCCAGGAAACGCCAAGATGATCCGGCCAATGCGAAAAGGAGCCCCATGAACCCGACCGAGAAAGCGCTGTGGTTCGTCGAGAGCCATCTGCCGGAGGCGATCTCGCTTGACGATGTCGCGCAAAGCAGCGGCGTGTCGCGTTTTCATGTGACGCGCGCCTTCGGCGCCGCAACCGGCCGCTCGGTGATGGGTTACATGCGCTCACGCCGGCTGACCGAGGCGGCGCGCAAGCTGGCCGGCGGAGCGCCCGACATCCTCGTCGTCGCGCTCGACGCCGGCTACAACTCGCATGAGGCGTTCACCCGTGCCTTCCGCGATCAGTTCGGCACCACGCCGGAACTGGTGCGCGCGCAAGGCTCGACCAACAACCTCGACCTCGTGGAGCCGATCCTGATGGACCAGTCCTTCCTCACCAATCTCGAACCACCGCGCTTCGAGACCAGCCGGCCGTTCCTGATCGCCGGCCTCGGCGAACGCTACAGCTGCGAAACCAGCGCCGGGATTCCGATGCAGTGGCAGCGTTTTGCACCCTATATCGGCAACATCCCCGGCGAGATCTCAGGCGTTTTCTACGGCGTCTGCCTTAACGGCGATGACGCGGGCAATTTCGACTATGTCGTCGGCGTCGAAGTGTCCGGCTTTGCGGATCTGCCGAAGGACTTCTATCGGGTGCGGGTGCCGGCGCAGAAATATGCGGTGTTCTCGCACCGCGAGCACATCTCATCCATCCGCCGGACGATCAACACGATCTGGAACAGTTGGCTGCCCGACTCCGGTCACGAAATCGCGGATGCACCGGAATTCGAGCGCTATGGACCGGAGTTCGATGCCCACAGCGGCAATGGCGGGCTGGAGATCTGGGTACCGGTGAAGGCGTAGCTCGATCACGCCATCGGCAGCGCCGGCCAGCGATCGATGACCTTTCCGCCGGAAAACACGGCGATCGACCCGAATTGCTGCAGCACGGCCTCGCTCTGCGTCGGCCTTAGAAACGCGTAGTCGCCTGGCCTTGCGGCCGCATCGGCGGGCAAGCCCATGAATTGCTGGTTGGAGGACAGGCCGAGCAGGCCGTTCGTCTTCATGCCTTGGGGGAAGACCGGCTCGGCCATCCACTTGCCGCCATAGAGATAGCAGCCCTTGCGCGGAAACCGGCCGAGCGCCTGCAGCAGGCGGGTGACGGCCGGCGGGCCAGGCAGCATCGGCTCGACCACTTTCAGGATCGGCGTGGCAATGAAGGCCGCCGGCTGGAAGCCTTCTAGGCCTGGCGTATCGAAGTCGCTGGGCAGCACGAAGGCCGAGCCCATCGACACTTCATTGGCCGCGCCGCCACGATGAAGCAGCGCGGTCTTGCTGCCGCCGATGTTGAGGATACGGCGCTGGTCGGCGCCGAGACAGGCGACGAACGCCGCAGCCTGCGCCGACGCCTCCGCCAATGCCTTTGCCGGTCCGCCGAAAAGGCCGGGAATGAGCGGCGCATGCGCCTCGTAGGCCATGACGCCTTCGCAATGCAGCCGGGCCGGCAACGCGCTCAACGCCTTCGACAAGGCCGCGGGATCAGCAAAGCCGCCGCGATGCAGCCCGACATCGATCTCGAAAGCGATGCGCAGGCCGATGCCGAGTTCGTCAGCGAGAGCACCGTATTCCGCCAGTCTCTCCTCGCTGTCGATCAGCCAGCAGACACGCGACCAGTCGGCATCACCCTTCACCAGCGCAGCCCTTGCCGCACCGATCGGCATCGGCTTGCCGTAGAGCAGATCGGCATCCGGAAACGCCTTCAGCACCGCCTCGCTGATCGGCGGGTGGAAGGTCATGAAGCGCTCATGGCGAAGCGCCTTGCCTATATGCGCAAGCAGCGGCAGGCAGGCGAGCGATTTGTCGACCAGCCGCACGGCCAGGCCGGGATCCAGCCTCCCTTTTACCAGGGCAATGTTTCCGTCCAGCCGATCGCGGTCGAGCAGCAGGCAGGGTCGGAAGATGCCGGCGGTCTTCAGCGCATCCGAGAGGGTGGAAAAATAGGTGCTCATCATTCGATGCCGAACAGGCCGGCCATGTAGGGCGACACGAAGCGGTTTTCCGGATCGATGTCGCGGCGCGCCGCCATGGCATCGTCCCAGCGCGGGTAGAGCTTTTTCAGCTCCGCCGCTTTCAGGCTGTGCATCTTGCCCCAATGCGGCCGGCCGCCATATCTGCGGAAGATCGGCTCTGCCGCCCGCATGAACGGCAAAGGATCGTTCGCGGCGTCATGGTGGATGGCGATGGAGCAGGTCAGCCTGTTGTAGAATGGCGAAAGCCAGAACTGGTCCGGCGCGACCGAGCGCACCTCCATCGGGAAATAGACCTCGGGAAAGCGCTTCTCGGTCAGCTCGATGATCTCGGCCAGCGCCTTCGGCCCTTCCTCGAACGGCAAATGATATTCCATCTCGTTGAACTTGGTCTGCCGGTCGCTGGCATAGACGTTGAGCCAGTCCTGCACGTAGTCCTCGGCGGGAAATTTGGCGGCCGCCGATCGGATCAGGCGGCCACGCAGCGATGGCAGCCAGGCAAGTGAAGTGCGCAGCCTGCGCAGTGTCCTCAAACCCGCCTCGTCCTCTTCCGGCGGCCGCGTGGTGGGTGCGGCATCGCTGAAATCGCTGGCGATGAACTGCGCATAGCCGGAAAACGGAATGTAGTAGAATTCGGCCGAGCGATGCGCGGCCATCATCGCCTCGAAATCACGCAGCATCTCGGTGATCGGCAGCACATATTTGCGGCGGCGCAACCGGTAGGTCGCGATGTTGTTCAGCGTCACTTCGGTGAGCACGCCGAAAGCGCCGAGCGCAACACCGATGGCGTGGATCATGTCCCGATCCCCTGCCCGCTTGAAGTCGCGGACCTTGCCAAGGCCGTCGACGATCTGCACCGTCTCCAGCTGCGTGTGATAGGCGCCGAGCGTCGGCCCAGAGCCGTGCGTGGCTGTGCCCAGCGCGCCGCCGATCGCCTGGCGGTCGATATCGCCCATGTTGGGCAGGCCCTGGCCAATTCCTTGCAGGATGTGCATGAGCGGGCCGAGCCGGGTCCCTGCCCGCACCCGCGCCTGATGTTTTTGCGCGTCGTGCGAGACCAGCCCTTCCAGTCTCTCCAGGGACAGGATCGTGCCCTGCGATTTCACCAGCGGTGTGAAGGAATGACCGGCGCCGGCAACGCGCACCGGGCCGGGCGCGGTCCGGACGAGATCACCGAGTTCACCGGCATCGCCGGGGCTGGCGATCAGCTTGGGCTCGGCACTTACGAAGCCCGACCAGTTGCTCCAAGTGTTCGACATGGCGCTCCCCGCTCAGGCAACCGCACGACGGCGACGTGACACAAGAACGAAGAGACCGAGCAGCGCCACGCTTGCCACCGCGCTGGCGGCGGCGAATTCCGGCACCGGCCGGAAATCCTTGCCATCGATGAGCAGCGACGCCGCAATCGGCCCGATCGCCAGGCCGAACAGCTGGGCTGCCGGCACCAGCAGCACAGCGGTGCGCGTCTCGTCGGCGGTGATCGCCAGACGGATCTGGTAGGGCACGATGAACAGCAGGATAAAGCCCATGGCCAGGGCAGCGACCCAGAACGTCGTCAGGCCGGGGCTGCTGGCAAGAACCAGGGAACTGACAAGCGCCACGACGCCGATCGCCGCGATGGCAAGGCGATAATCGATGCGCGCCTCGAACGCGGTCGCCGTCATCGCCCCCAGGACCTGCACCGCGAGGCTGGCCGAGACGATCAGGCCGACGGTGCGGCCATCGATGCCGTATTGCGCGCCTAGCGGCTCCAGAAAAGCCCAGACCGCGCCGAAGAACATGAAGTAGCAGAAGACCGACAGCAGCGCGGTCATCGAGGGAACCGTCAGCACATTGGCCAGATTCTCTTCCTTGGGCAGGTCGGCATAGTCACCGGGCACGGTGAAAGCGACCGCCAGCGACACGACGCAGACGACGGCAAGAACGATGAAGCCACCCGCCGACCCTGCGGCCGGGATGACATAGAGCGCCAGCAACAGGGCGAGCGCGCATTGCGCCAGCGTCTGCATGGTGACGAAATAGCCGCCGATGCGCTCGGCACGCCGCGAGCGGGCGATCAGTTCGGTGGCGATGGCGACCAGACCGCCCTCGGCGAGCCCGGCAAGGGCGCGGGCCGCAATCAGCATGTTGGCGCTCGCGGCATAGGCCGTCCACACATTGGCCAGCGCCAGCAGCAGCAGAAGGACGGCACTTTTCCAGCGCATATTGTGGGCCGAAAGCAGCATCGCCACGACGGCCGAACCGATGGCAATGGCGATCATCTCGGCGGTGGCGACCAGCGCCAGTTCGTCGCCGCTGACATGGCCTTCGGTGTAGAGAGCTCCGAGCAGCACCGGCTGCAGGCCGAGGATGAGCAGGCCGACCGAACCGATCCACAGGGCCGAGGCGAGCTGCCAGCCGGTCGGATTGCCGACCAGCCAGTCGCCACTGCCTGCGTGGCCGATATCTGTCGAAGCCAAAGGCGCCTCCCCAACGTCCTTGCCGCGCGGCAAAAAAGCTGACAACCTGTCAGTATTTCAGAAACTGATACTTGATCATATTTCTTGTCAACCGGAATCTAAAAACCGTGCGAAAGATCGGTGCATGACGGAATTGAAGAGAATGGCGACCGAGCCGAGGCGCAAGCCCAAGCAGGAACGCAGCCGCGAGCGCATCGACGCGATCCTGTCGACGACCATGCGGCTGATCGGGGAAAAGGGTATCGACGCCGTCACTATGAAGGAGGTCGGCATGCTGGCGGGCGGGCCAATCGCCACCGTCTACCACTACTTTCCCAACAAATCGGCGATCCTGGCGATGCTCTATGAGCGGTTTTCAGAGGTCAGCCGGGCACGGCTGACGACGATCATCGCCGAAATCCACGAGGCGAAAGATGTCATCGTGGCCGCTGACCGGCTGCTCGATGATTATCTCAGCCGTGTCGCCGGCGATCCGGCCATCCAGGATCTGCAGAACGCCATCCAGGCCGACAAGGCGCTCAAGAACCTCGACCTCGCCGAAACGCGGCACCAAGCCAAAATGTTCTGCGACCATGTCATCGCCTTGCTGGAGCCCGAGAGGCGCGAGCAGTTCGAACGCATGGTTCTGCTGATCTTCCAGCTCGCCGGCGGCGTGGTGCGCCTGGCGCTTGCCGAGGGCGAAGCGGAAAGCCGCCGGACCATCGAGGATTACCGGTCTATCATTCACACGCAGCTGCGGCTGTTCCTCTAGAGCCGCGCCTATTTCGCCCGATGGACGAGGCCTTCGAAGCCGTGTGTCAGATCCGAAGCGCCGGCCGCGAACATCTTGACGAGATTTTGCGGACGGCCGGGAGTCTTGTTCGCATCGAGGAGGATGGCCCTGCCCTCATGCATGACGAAATCGAATTTTCCATAGTCGAAGCCGAGTTCACGCCGGCGCTCACGCAGTTCGTCGGGCACCGGGACGGGCTCGCGCCGGATCGTCTCCGATGCCTTGACCAGGCCGTTCGGGGAGACGTAGCGGGTGCAGCGCTCTCGCTCTCCGCAAAACACCCAGAAACGAACAGCAAAACCGTCGGGTTCTCTCTCCGGAATGAACTTTTCCACGACGAGATCGTCGCAATCAAAGACGCCGTCTGGAACGTCGCCGAGAGATCCGTGGATCTCATAGGGGTGCAAGATTGGCAAATGCGGAAACGGCGGCTGTTTGCCCGCGCGCTCGGATCGCCGGTTGAGGAGCGTCTCCGGGATTCCCCGATTGTTGAGATTGCTTTTGACGATCACCTGACCTTGCCAGCTGTCGGTTTTGTCGATCAATGCACCACTGATCCGCCGTTTGGATATGTCGGCGGCGCCGATGTTGAGGCAGAATGCAAAACACCGGGCATAGTCGACATAGTCCGTTGGCGTCACCGTGGCATCGACATGCAATACCGCCATATCGGCGCTGACCGGCTTCGACAGGCCTTGCTGAACCCGAACCGAATGGCCGCGCCTTTTCAATTCCGCAAGAATGTCGAACAGCATGTATGGGCTGCTCCTGCGCAGCAGAATATCGCGCCTGCCCAGGAACCTGTCATGCTCATGCGTTATCACGGCGATACGCGCCACTATCCACCTCCTGGACTGTCTGTAGATGCCTTGAAATGTCTTGGCTTGTCCAACGACCTCTATTAAGCCCCGGTGATATCCAAAATCCAGGCGTGCAGGGGGCCAATGGAATTGCATGACAAATCATTGGGACGATTACCACCGCCATTGGAAACTTCTGGAAGCGCCGCTCCGGCCGACAGCGGAAACCGTCGCTATATTCGATCGCGAACTTGATCTCGGAAATGCCGATGTCCTTCTCTTGGGGGTTACCCCGGAATTGGCAGTTC
>NZ_RZPB01001410.1:0-622 GCF_003998535.1 Mesorhizobium sp. M7A.F.Ca.AU.002.02.1.1
GCGGAAAGCCCTCATGAACGAGATCGACCCCGCGCGCCGCTTTTCAGCAGAGGCGGTGCGTAAATTCGACGGCCCGGCCGATGGCGACACGCCAAGCGGCATGAACGATGTCGCGCGCCAGGTCGCCTCGCAGTACCGGCGCGATACGATGTCGCCGATCATGGTCAGCGGCGTCCTGCGCATGGTCGAATTCGGCTTGCTGTTCCTGTCCGGGCTCGCCGTCTATTTCCATTATGTCGGGTTCTTCAATTATCTCGCCTGGCAGTATCCGGTAACGATCGCCGCCGCGTCGTTCCTTGCCGTGGTGCTGCTCGACGTCACCGACTGCTACCAGATCGTCGCCCTGATGCGGCCGATCGCCAATTTCGGCCGTGTGCTGCTGGTCTGGGCCGGCACTTTCGCCCTGATGGCGCTGACGGCGTTCGTCATGAAGATGTCGGAAAACTATTCGCGCCTTTTGTTGGGCAGCTGGTTCGTCATCGGCTTCGTTCTCATCTTCGGCCTCAGGCTGGTAATGTCGAAGCTGATCCGGGCCTGGGCGCGCGATGGCCGCATGGAGCGGCGCGCCGTCATCGTCGGCGGCGGCAAGGCGGCGGAAATCCTGATCCGCTCGGTCGAAAAG
>NZ_RZPB01001411.1:0-622 GCF_003998535.1 Mesorhizobium sp. M7A.F.Ca.AU.002.02.1.1
TGTATGGCCAGCAAGCCACCGATGGCATCGCCAGATTTGGCTGCTTCCAACTGGCGCGTCGGGCTTGACTGGCTTTCCTGCCGCCATGTCGGCAATGGGACGTTGAGCGCCATCATCTCCGGCGCGACGCTCGTGGCAGCGGCATCGGCATTCGCGGCGTCCGGCTTGGCAACGGCCAGCTCGGCCTGCGCCGTGGACGCGCCGGCGATTGCCAACGGTGCGGTTTCCGGGGTGGGAACGGGTGCCGTGAACTCGGCGCGCGGTGCGAAGGCCGGCAGCGGCACTGAGCCCGGCGCCATCGCCATGACGATCGCTTCAGGCGTCTTCCCCTTCTGCCCGGCAAGCGGTTCTTCGCCTGGATCGCTGCCAGCAATCTGGATGTCAGCCCGCTGGGCATCCTGCGGCGGCACGATAGCGATACCCTGTCCGGCCGGTCTGGGTTCGACGGACCTCGCCGGTTTGCGTGGCGCCGGCACCGCTTCGGCGACATCATCGGACTCGTCTGCGCCGCCCCCGCCCAAGAGCGTCGCCAGCAGGCCACGCGGCCTGCGTTGGCCGCCGTCGACGCTTGCCAGCTCGATGTTGGGCGTGCCGGCGCCCTTGCGCGATTTGTAGGCGGCAA
>NZ_RZPB01001412.1:0-619 GCF_003998535.1 Mesorhizobium sp. M7A.F.Ca.AU.002.02.1.1
GGACATTCGCCGCCCGGATGGCAGCGTGATCCGTTTCGACAAGAACGCGGCCGTTCTCGTCGACAACAAGAAAGAGCCGATCGGCACGCGTATCTTCGGACCGGTTCCGCGCGAACTCCGCGCCAAGAACCACATGAAGATCATCTCGCTCGCGCCTGAAGTGCTGTAAGGAGCCGGACCAATGCAAAAAATTAGAAAAGGCGACAAGGTCGTCGTGCTGGCCGGCAAGGACAAGGGCCGTTCGGGCGAAGTCCTCTCGGTACAGCCGAAGGAAGACACCGCGCTGGTGCGCGGCGTCAACATGATCCGCCGTCACCAGAAGCAGTCCCAGTCCCAAGAGGGCGGGATCATCACCAAGGAAGCGCCGATCCAGCTGTCGAACATCGCGCTGGCCGACCCCAAGGATGGCAAGCCGACCCGCGTCGGCTTCATCTTCCAGAAGGACGGCAAGAAGGTGCGCGTCGCCAAGCGCTCGGGAGAAGTCATCAATGGCTAAGGCTCAAACCACGAAGCCCACGGCTGAAAGCAAACAGTCCAAGGCTCAGAACACGCCGCGCCTCAAGCAGGTCTACAACGAGACCATCCGCAAGGCGCTGCAGGAACAGTTCGGCTACGACAA
>NZ_RZPB01001413.1:0-613 GCF_003998535.1 Mesorhizobium sp. M7A.F.Ca.AU.002.02.1.1
CTGCAGGACCAGCTCGGCCTGTTCGTCAACTTCGACGAGCCGCAGAAGGAAGTCGCTGCCGAGGCCGTCACCGAGCTCGCCTTCAACCCGGCGCTGCTCAAGAAGGTCGACGAACTCGAGCTTTCGGTGCGTTCGGCCAACTGCCTGAAGAACGACAACATCGTCTATATCGGCGACCTGATCCAGAAGACCGAAGCCGAGATGCTGCGCACCCCGAACTTCGGCCGCAAGTCGCTGAACGAGATCAAGGAAGTTCTGGCGGCGATGGGCCTGCACCTCGGCATGGAAGTGCCGGACTGGCCGCCGGAAAACATCGAAGACCTCGCTAAGCGTTACGAAGACCAATATTGAGCATGAATTCCAAGGATCGGCGGCGTGGGCCGCTCGATCCGACGGTCATGCGGAAAACCATCAGAGGCCGCGGCCTCTTGAACAACTGAAGAAGGAAAAGAGCCATGCGCCACGGTTTCAAAGGCCGCCGCTTCGCCCGAAGCATTAGCCATCGCAAGTCGATGTTCGCCAACCTCGCCGTGTCGCTGCTCGAGCACGAGCAGATCGTCACAACCTTGCCGAAGGCGAAGGACCTGCGTCCGATCGTCGAGAAGCTGGTGAC
>NZ_RZPB01001414.1:0-612 GCF_003998535.1 Mesorhizobium sp. M7A.F.Ca.AU.002.02.1.1
GCGCGCCGGATGGGATTTCCCCGCCGATCTGCAACAGATCGCCCAATGCCACGCCATGTCCGAGCAAGGCGGCCTGCTTTGAAAGCGACGCATCCGCCAGCATCGGCCCGCGCGCGGGCACGGCGTCGGCGGGCACGCCGGCCGCTTCGAACCAGCGCGCCCAGCCCTGGCGGTTCTCCTCGTGCAAAAGCGTGTAGCGGCCAAGATCGATTGGCTTCCTGAGGGCAGGGCCAGAAGCAAGCAGCGCCGGCGACAGGACCGGCGAATCGACCGTCGAGGCAAGCCGCTCGGCCTGGCTGCGCGGCCACGAGTCGGCATGCGCGCTGAAGCGCAAGGCAAGCTCCGGCTGATCGCTGCGGAACTCGATCAGCCTTGGATCGACTTCGAGGGAGACGTCGATGTCGGGCCGCAATTGGCGAAACCGGTTGAGCCGGGGAACCAGCCACACGGAGGCAAGCGACGGCTCGACACTGACGCGGACCACGGACTGTGCCGGTGTCGCCACCAGATCGCCAAGCAAGGTATCGATGGCGTCGAAACTTCTGACAAGCTGATCCAGCAGACGCCGGCCGGTGTCGGTCAGTTCGACTCGTCGATGGTGACGTTCGAACA
>NZ_RZPB01001415.1:0-611 GCF_003998535.1 Mesorhizobium sp. M7A.F.Ca.AU.002.02.1.1
GTCCGTGTGGGCGGTTTCGTCAAGAAGAAGGTGCTTGGTCGAGAACAGGCTGCAAAGCGCGGACGGGAGATTGGGAGGGGCGGCGGTAAAAAGTCAATCCGCCTCGGCAAAGGGCCGAACCGCCACGCCGCGAGGCAGCACCGCAAGCACCTTGAACAGCTCGCCCATGGCTTGCGGCCCGGCGAGGCGCTCGACGTCGCCGGCGATCCTTTCGCGCGCCGCCTGACCGGCATCGGCGCCAAGGCGGCCGGCGCGCTCGAGGATGCCCATGCCGAGCAGGAAGTCGCCCTGTGTCGTCAGATGGGCTTCGAGGCCATGTGCACGCGCGATCGCGGCAAGGGCGGCGAAATCGACGTGGGACGTGAGGTCGGCCTCACCGGGATTGGCCAGCACATCTTCGTGATCGTGGCTGCGCAAGGCCTGCAGCGTGTCCCCGACACCCGGCTGGAAATGGCCGTAATCGAGAAACAGGCCGGCGCCGCCATGCCTGGATATGCGCTCGGCGATTGTTGCCATCAGCGCGGTGCGGGCAGGTGCCACTTCGGCGATCGCGCCTGGCGGCGCGTGAGCGGCATCGGCGGGCAGCAGCGTCGGGTCGACCGAGCCGGCGC
>NZ_RZPB01001416.1:0-611 GCF_003998535.1 Mesorhizobium sp. M7A.F.Ca.AU.002.02.1.1
GACCAGAACCGGTGCCGCCTCGGTCATCGCCGGAACCTGGAGCATCAACCAGGTCATCACCGACAAGCCGATCCGCGACCCTTCGATCTTCATGCTGTCGACTTTCGATCGCCAGCGCTATCTGGCGATCGAATCCAGTGCCACCTCGGCCGCCAATCTCGAATGGATCGTTCGCGAATTCCTCGAACATGGCGGCGAAGCCGGCAAGTCGCCATTCGAATTGTGCAGCGAACTGGTGGCGTCCGTCGATCCCAACAGCGACATCCCGATCTATCATCCCTTCCTTTATGGCTCGCAGCAGAATGGCCATGCGCGCGCCGGCTTCTACGGCATCGCCGGCTGGCACAGCCGAGCCCATCTGCTGCGTGCGCTGTTCGAGGGGGTCGCCTTCGAGCACAAGCGCCATGTCGAGACCTTGCACAAAGCGGGCGCCGATTTCGACCAGGTGGTGTTGTCCGGCGGCGGCTCGCGCAGCAGCGTCTGGCCGCAGATTTTCGCCGATGTGCTCGGCGTGCCCGTCACCGTGGCGCGCAGCCGCGAAACCGGCGCGCTGGGAGCGGCGATCGCGGCGGGCACCGGCGTCGGCATTTTCGCGGACTACAGTGCCGGTG
>NZ_RZPB01001417.1:0-609 GCF_003998535.1 Mesorhizobium sp. M7A.F.Ca.AU.002.02.1.1
AAATAGATTAGGGGGCAGTTGCAAAGTAGAAATGGCCGCTGTCTCTATCCGGTAAATATCGGAGGGGTTTCAGCCATGACGAACAATATCGAGTTGGACAGCTTTTCGGGTTCCTTGAACGAGCATTCCGCGTCCAGTGAACACGGCGATCAGGCATCGCCGGCGGAGATCCGGGTCGCACAGGCAAATTCGACGCAGCAGGCCGCACCGGCAGCGTCCGAACCGGTGCCGGTCGATGTCGGCGGCGGAGCGCCCGTCAAGCCGGAAGCCCCCGCGGAAGCGAAGACGCTGCCGGCAGCTGCGCCGCACGAATATGTAGCCGACGCCAGCCACGTGGTAAGGCTTCCTGCCAACGCCTCCATCGACAACATCAAGGTCGACGGCCAAAACCTTGTACTCGAACAGGCCGACGGCTCGGTGATCGTGATCAAGGACGGCGCCCTGAACGTGCCGACCTTCATCATCGGCGACGTCGAGGTGCCGCGCGTTGCCTTGCTGGCGGCGCTGGAAGCCAGCCATGTCGATGTCGCCTTCGGCGCCGACGGTTCCATCTCGGCCGGCCCCGGCGGTTCGAATTCAAGCGCAGGCGGTGATTTCTCGGTTCCCCCC
>NZ_RZPB01001418.1:0-607 GCF_003998535.1 Mesorhizobium sp. M7A.F.Ca.AU.002.02.1.1
CGCCGCCGCCGCTGCCTTCCAGCGCCTCTCGATCGCCAAGTCGCAGATCGAAGAGGAAGCCGGCCGCATCCGCGCCCGTCAGAGCGAACTCGAGCGCCGGCTGCAGCAGCTCGACGGCGATATCGCGCGTGAGGAGCGCATGGTCCGCGACAACGCGGACATTCTCGAGCGCCTGCGCGCCGAAGAGGCGGCACTCAATTCGGAAAATGCTGGTGCCGCCGAGCGCGAGGCCACCACCCGCGCGGCTTTCGAACAAGCGGCATCTACGCTTTCACAAAGCGAAGCCAAACTCGCCGCGCTGACTGCCGAGCGGGCCGAGGCTGCCGCCTCGCGCAACCAGATCGAACGGACGCTGCGCGATACCGCCGAGCGCCGCGACCGCTTCGCGCGTCAGCTTGCCGATGTCGACCGGGAATTGTCGGAGATACTCTCCAAGGTCGCTGGCCTGCCCGATCCGGCCGAGAAGCGGGTGCTGGTCGAACAGGCCATGGCGCTGCTGGAGGAGGCCGAGGCTGCCGTGTCCGAGGCCGAGCAGTCGGTCATCGATGCCCGCGCTGCCGAAAGCGCTGCCCGGCCACCGCTTCAGGATGCCAGGGCCGAGCTGGCA
>NZ_RZPB01001419.1:0-605 GCF_003998535.1 Mesorhizobium sp. M7A.F.Ca.AU.002.02.1.1
CTGCACAAGCGCCACCATGGTCTTCTGACCATCGTCGTTCCGCGTCATCCCGATCGCGCCGAGGCGCTTGCGGCGCAGATTTCCGGCATGGGCCTGAAGGTCGCGCGGCGCAGCAAGGGCGACAGGATCACGGCCGACACCGACATATTGCTTGGCGACACGATCGGCGAGATGGGGCTCTATCTCCGGCTGACGGAAATAGCCTTCGTCGGCCGCTCGCTGACCTCCGAGGGTGGCCAGAACCCGCTGGAGCCGGCCATGCTCGACACGGCGGTTCTCGCCGGGCGCAATGTGCAGAATTTTCGGGAGGCCTACCAGCGTCTCCTCGACAGCGGCGGCGCCAAGCTGGTGCGCGATCGCGACATGCTGGCCGGCGCCGTCAATTTCCTCCTGACCAACGAAGTGGCGCGCCACGAGATGATGGCGGCAGGCATTGCGACCGTCGACGAGATGCGCGGTGCGCTGGCGCGTACGCTGAAATCGCTTGAGCCCTACATCCAGCCGCTGGTCGTCAAGTCGCGCCTGAAGGGCGCGAACGGGCGCTAGCGTGGCCTCGGAAGCACCACCATTCTGGTGGGAAGAGCCGGACTGGCGGGGCCCCGGAC
>NZ_RZPB01000141.1:0-10476 GCF_003998535.1 Mesorhizobium sp. M7A.F.Ca.AU.002.02.1.1
CGCCGGGCGACGTTCAGAAGACCCCCGCCGTGATCGCCGCCTATCTCGGCAGCCGCACGGCGCTCGCCAAGACCGCAACGCCTGAAAACCAGACCGCATAGACCGCAACGACCAACGACAAAAATCCAGAAGGAGAACCGACATGCCAAGCCTCTATCGCCTCCATCGCGCCGCCTTCTGCGCTGCCGTGTTCGGCATCGCCACCATTTCGACGGCCAGCGCCGAGGAGATCATCATCGGTGCCGCGACCGCGCAGACAGGCGGTCTTGCCCCTTACGACCAGCCGGCACTTGCCGGCCTGCGCATGTCGCTCGACGAACTCAACGCCAAGGGCGGGTTCGGCGGCAAATACACCGTCAAGCTGCTGATCAAGGACACCCGCTCCGACACCGCGCAGACCGCCACGGTCGCGCAGGAGCTGATCGATGCCGGCGCCAAGATCATGATCACGCCGTGCGATGCCGATCCCTCGATTTCCGCCGGCCAGCTGACCCAGCCTCTCGGCATTCCGACCCTGACGCTGTGCGGCTCCGCCCCGGTGCTCACCGGCGCGGTCGGCGATGTCATGTTCGGCACCTATCCCGCCGACAATGTACAGGCGACGGCGGTTGCCGACTTCGCCGTCTCCGAAGGCAAGAAGAAGGTGTTCCTGCTGACCTCGCCGGACTCCACCTACACCGCCAATCTGCCGGAATATTTCGGCAAGGTGTTCGAGAAGAAGGGCGGCACCATTGTCGGCCGCGGCACTTTCAGCATGGGCCAGCCCGACTTTTCCGCCGAGATCACCAACATCAAGGGCTTGGCCGATAAGCCCGACCTGATCATGACGGCGGCCTATGAGCCCGATTTCCCAGCCTTCATCCAGCAATTGCGCGGCGCCGGCGTCACCATCCCGGTCTATGGAGCCGATGCCATCGGTACGCCGACCATCAAGGCGCTCGGCAAATTGGTCGACGGCGTCGTCTACACCGCGGCCGGCTATGCCGAGCCGGGCAGCAAGCTCGAAGCCTTCAACGCCGCCTTCACCAAATATGCCGGCCATGCGCCGGAATCGACCTATGAGGTCAATGGCTACGAGATCGGCCTGATCCTCGACCAGGCGGTCAAGACGGCCGGCTCCGACGACCCGAAGGCGATCCGCGACGCCATCGCCGGCCTCAAGGATTTCGAGGGCATCACCGGCAAGATCACCTATGCCGGCACCGACCGCATGCCGCTGCGGCCAGTGGCGCTGATGCGCTACGAGGGCGGCGAAGGCAAGCATGTCGAGACCCTGATCCCCGAAGCCGCCGACGTTCCGGCGCCGTGATGTCATGCTGAGCGTCGAAGCCCTGAAAATCCGGTACGGCGAGGTCGAGGCGGTGCGCCGCGTCGACCTCGCCGTCGACAGCGGCGAGATCATCGCCCTGGTCGGCGCCAACGGTGCCGGCAAGAGCTCGACGCTCGGCGCCGTCGCCGGGCTGGTGCCGGCGGCATCGGGCAAGGTGGTCTTCGACGGTGTCGACATCACCGGCCTGGCGCCGGAGGCGATCGCCCGCAAGGGCGTCGCGCTGGTTCCGGAAGGCCGCCGCATCTTCGCCAGCCTGACGGTGGCCGACAATCTGCGTCTCGGCGGCGCGGTGCATCAGCCGGCGGCCGAGGCGCGGCTGCGCGAAGAGGAGATGCTGGAGCTGTTCCCGATCCTGCGCCGCTACCACCGCGTCAAGGGCGGCAATCTGTCGGGCGGCGAACAGCAGATGCTGGCCATCGCCCGCGCGCTGATGGGCAAGCCGCGCATGATCCTGCTCGACGAGCCCTCGCTCGGCCTTGCCCCGCAACTGATCGACACCGTCTTCGACCTGATCGCCGAACTGCGCCGCAAGGGCCTGACCATCCTTCTGGTCGAACAGAATGTGGCGCTGGCGCTCGAAATCGCCGACCGCGCCGTCGTGCTCGCCAATGGCGAAGTGGTGCTGTCGGGCAGGGCAAAAGAACTCGCCTCTTCGGACCTCGTCCGCCAGGCCTATCTAGGAGCTTAAGAAGCATGATCGCGCAGCAGATCATCAATGCGGTGAGCCTCGGCGGCGTCTATGCGCTGCTGGCGCTCGGGCTGGCGATCGTCTTTTCCATCGTCGGCCTGATCAACTTCGCCCATGGCGAACTGATGACGCTGTCGGGCTATGCGCTGCTGGCCTCGCTGGTGCTTGGCTTTCCGTTCCCGGTGGCGGTGCTTGTCGCCGTGTCCTGCGGCGCGCTCGCCGCTGTCGCCATGGAGCGCATCGCGTTCAGGCCGATGCGCGGCGCCAGCGTCACCAGTCTGTTGCTGACCAGCTTCGCTGTCTCCAGCCTGCTGAAGGTCGTCTTCCAGAACGGCATTTCGGCGCGGCCGCAGGCTGTCGCCATGCCTGGCTGGATGACCGGCGCTTTCTCCTTCGGCGATTTCACCATCGGCGTCGGTCCCAGCATCTCCATCGTCGTCTCCGCACTGGCGCTGATTGCGCTGGAAGTCTTCCTGCGCCGCTCGGTGACCGGGACGGCGATGCGTGCCGCAGCGGAGGATTTCGACGTCGTGCGCCTGATGGGCATTCCGGCCAGCCGCATCATCGCCACCGCCTTCCTGCTCTCCGGCCTGCTCGCCGGGCTGGCGGCCATGCTGTGGGTGGCGCAGCGTGCCTCGGTCGACCCGCTGATGGGTTTCACGCCGGTGCTGAAGGCGTTTATCGCCGCCGTCGTCGGCGGGCTCGGCAGCTTGCCCGGTGCTGTCGCCGGCGGCTTCCTGCTCGGCATCATCGAGGTGCTGCTGCAAGCGACATTGCCGGGAGCGATCGCGCCCTATCGCGACGCCATCGTGCTGTCGGGCGTCATCGCCGTGCTGCTGGTTCGCCCGCAAGGCCTGATCCCGGCGGTTCGCGCCCAGCGAAGCTGACCTGATGTATACCAAGCCCGAGTTCGCGCCACTGTCGCGCGACGAGGTGTTCGGCCTGATCGAGGCCGCGGCCTTTGCCACGGTGGTGACAGCGGGACCGCAGGGCCTTGTCGTCTCTCATCTTCCCTTCGTGCTCGATCGCGCGCGGGGTGAAAACGGAACGCTGATCTCGCATCTCGCCCGGGCCAATCCGCACAGCACCTTGATCAGCGAAGGCAGGGAGACGATCACTGTCTTCCACAGCCCGCATGGCTACATCTCGCCGTCCTGGTATCCGCGCAATCCGGTGCGCGACAGCGCGCCGACCTGGAACTTTGCCGTCGTGCATTGTCATGGGCATCCGGTGCCGCTCGACGATCACGGCACCGCCCGGCATCTCCTGCAGCTTGTCGACGTGCTGGAGAAGGATCGCGACGATCGCTGGGGCATGCGTGAGCTCGGACCAGGCGGCATGGAGCGGCGCATACCTGGTATCATAGGGTTTGACCTGCCGATCGGGCGGCTCGAAGCCAAGTTCAAGATGGGCCAGGATGAGCGCCTCTACGACACAGGCGGAGCCATCAGGGTGCTGGAGCAAAACGATCCGGCGCTGGCAACAATGATGAAGGCACACAACGCGCATCGCCAGGACTGAGCGCCTGCATGCGGCAAGGATAAGAAAAAATGATCCCCAATCTCAACATCGTGCCCTTCGTCAGCGTCGATCATATGATGAAGCTGGTGCTGAAGATCGGCGTCGAACGCTTCCTCGTCGAACTCGCCGGCTACATCGAGAATGATTTCCGCCGCTGGGAGCTGTTCGACAAGACGCCGCGCGTCGCCTCGCACAGCGCCGAGGGTATCATCGAACTGATGCCGACCAGCGACGGCGAAGTCTACGGCTTCAAATATGTCAACGGCCATCCCAAGAACATGCGCGAGGGACGCCAGACCGTGACCGCCTTCGGCATGCTCGCCGACGTCCACAATGGCTACCCGGTATTGCTGTCCGAAATGACCATCCTGACGGCGCTGCGCACGGCGGCGATGTCGGCTCTGGCCGCCAAGTACCTGGCGCCGGCCGGCTCCAGCTGCATGGCGCTGATCGGCAACGGCGCCCAGGCCGAATTCCAGGCGGTGGCCTTCAAGGCGCTGCTCGGCGTCGACAGGCTGAGGCTTTACGATATCGACCGCTCGGCCACCGAAAAATGCATCCGTAATCTCGCCGGTCTCGGCTTCGACATGGTCGCCTGCGGCACCGCGCAGGAGGCGGTCGAGGGGGCTGACATCATCACCACCGTCACCGCCGACAAGCAGTACGCCACCATCCTCACAGACAACATGGTCGGCTCCGGCGTGCACATCAACGCGGTCGGCGGCGACTGTCCCGGCAAGACCGAATTGCATCGCGATATCCTGCTGCGCTCAGACATCTTCGTCGAATACCCGCCGCAGACCCGCATCGAGGGCGAGATCCAGCAGCTTGCGCCGGATCATGAGGTGATCGAGTTGTGGCAGGTGATGTCAGGCGCCGTGCAAGGCCGGCGCGATTCCGGCCAGATCACGCTGTTCGATTCGGTCGGCTTCGCCATCGAGGATTTTTCGGCGCTGCGCTATGTCAGGGATCAGCTGAAGTCGACCGGCCTCTACCAGGAACTCGACATGCTGGCCGACCCCGACGAACCGCGCGACCTGTTCGGCATGCTGTTGAGGGCGGCCCAGCAGGGTTGAGGCATAGAGTGTTCAGCCAGCCGAACCCCACATGGCATCCGGCACCACCACCAGCTTGCCGACGAAATCCTTGGCAATGAAATCCGCCTGCGCATGGTGGAAATCGGAGAGCTTGTAGACGCCACCGACCAGCGGCCGGATTTTCTTCGCCTCGATGTAACCAACGATGCGACGGAAATCCGCGCGCGTGCCCTGGCTCGAACCATGCAACTGCAACTGCTTGAGATACATGGTCCTGAGATCGAGTTGCACGACCGGACCGGCAATCGCGCCGGCGGTCGTGTAGCGGCCTTCGGGCCTGAGAATACGCAAGAGGTCGTTGAAGATCGCGCCGCCGACCAGGTCGGCCACCACGTCGATCGGTTGGCCGCCGGTCGCTTCAATCACGGCTTGCGGCAGGTCTGCGACGCCACGGGTGATG
Organism: Mesorhizobium sp. M7A.F.Ca.AU.002.02.1.1; assembly: GCF_003998535.1. Classification (NCBI taxonomy): domain Bacteria; kingdom Pseudomonadati; phylum Pseudomonadota; class Alphaproteobacteria; order Hyphomicrobiales; family Phyllobacteriaceae; genus Mesorhizobium; species Mesorhizobium sp. M7A.F.Ca.AU.002.02.1.1. Next base: position 5,037 of record NZ_RZPB01000141.1, read on the forward strand.
ACCGCCTCGGCGCCGATGTCCAGCACCGCCTGTTCCTTGCCCTTGCCGACGACGGCATAGGGAATGGCGCCGCGCGCCCGTGCCAGTTGCACGATGCCGGAACCGACGCCGCCCGAGGCGCCGGTGACCAGCACGCGCTCGCCGGCCTTCAAGCCGGCGCGCTCCAGCATCTGTTCGCCGGTCAGGTAAGCGCAGCAGAAGGTGGCGAGTTCGACGTCGCTCATGTCGGTATCGACGACATGCGTATTCTCGGCCGGCACGGCCTGGTATTCGGCGTAGCCGCCGTCGCGGCCATGGCCCATATAGTCGATGTCGGCGAGCGAATCGTCGTCGCGATTGTAGATGGAGAAATCGACCATCACCCGTTCGCCGATACGCTCCGGCGACACGCCTTCGCCGACGGCGGCGATGGTACCGACGGTGTCGGTGCCCTGGATGCGCGGGAAAACAAGCGTGTTGCCCTGGCGCCGCCATGTCGACACGGCGGCAGCGTCCTCCTCCGTGCCATAGGCGCCCTGGCGCACCCAGACATCGGTGTTGTTCATGCCGCAAGCGCTGACCTTGACCAGCACTTCACCTGGCGCAGGCGCGGGCACTTTCACATCGCTGCGGTAGACGAGTTTTTCCGGCCCGCCGTGCCCGACAAGCAGCACGGCGGCCATGGTGGCGGGGAGGGTTCTGGTCATGGCATTCATAGTCGATCTCAGAGATTGGCAAACACGCTCTTGACCGCATCGGCGGTCTTCGACACGACGATGTCGGCTTCCTCGCGGGTCAGGCAGAGCGGCGGCGCGAAGCCAAGAATGTCGCCCTGCGGCATGGCGCGGCCGATGACGCCGCTTGCGGCAAGCGCTGTCGCCACCTGCGGTCCGATCTTCTGCGAAGCGTCGAAGAACACCCGGTCGTCCTTGTCGGCAACGAATTCCACCGCTGCCAGCATGCCGTCGCCGCGGACGTCACCGACATTCTTGTGGCCGCCGACCGCCTTGGCCAGCTCGGCGCGGAAATAGGCGCCGGTCTCCTTGGCATTTGTCACAAGATCCATCTCGTCGATCAGCTCGAGATTGGCGACGCCGGCGGCAACGCAGATCGGATGTGCCGAATAGGTCCAGCCATGGCCGAGCGAACCGAGCTTGTCGGAGCCCTCAACCAGCACCTGCCACATCTTGTCGGCGACGATGACGCCCGACAGCGGCGCATAGGCCGAGGTCAGGCCCTTGGCGATGGTGATCAGGTCCGGCTTGATGCCGTAATGGTCGGAGCCGAACATGGTGCCCAGTCGGCCGAAGCCCGTCACCACTTCGTCGGCGACCAGAAGCACGTCGTACTTCTTCAACACCGCCTGGATCTTTTCCCAATAGCCGGCCGGCGGCGGCACGATGCCGCCAGTGCCGAGGATCGGCTCGCCGATGAAGGCAGCGACGGTTTCCGGGCCTTCGGCCAGGATCATCTCCTCGAGCTTGTCGGCACAATGCTGCGAAAACTGCTCCTCGCTCATCGAACGGTCGGCGCGGCGGAAGTAGTAGGGTGCCTCGGTGTGCAGGATCGGCGCGCGCGGCAGGTCGAAGGCGTTGTGGAACAGGTCGAGCCCGGTCAGCGATCCCGTCATCACGCCCGAGCCGTGATAGCCGCGCCAGCGCGAAATGATCTTCTTCTTCTCCGGCCGGCCGAGCACGTTGTTGTAGTACCAGATCAGCTTGATGTTGGTTTCGTTGGCATCCGAACCGGAGAGGCCGAAATAGACCCGCGACATGCCCTGCGGCGCGCGATCGATGATCATCTTGGCCAGCGTGATCGAGGCCTCGGTACCGTGGCCGACATAGGCGTGGTAATAGGCGAGGTTCTTCGCCTGGGCGGCGATGGCGTCAGCGATCTTCTGGCGGCCGTAGCCGACATTGACGCAATAGAGCCCGGCGAAGGCATCGAGGCTCTTCCTGCCATTGTTGTCCCACACGGTGACGCCTTCACCGCCGGCCATGATGCGTGTCGGGCTTTCGCCCCGCGCGTGCGTGCCCATATGGGTCGAGGGATGGAAGAAGTGGTCGCGATCCCAGGCGGCGAGTTCGTTGGACTGGTCGAGCATTTTTTAACTCCTTGAGGGATGGCAGGACGAACCTAGGCGACGTCCAGACAGAGATACTTCAGATCGGTGAAGGCTTCGAGCCCGTGGCGCGAGCCTTCGCGCCCGATGCCCGATTGCTTGACGCCGCCGAACGGGATCGGCGCGCCGGTGATCTTGACGCGGTTGATGGCGACCATGCCGTAGTCGAGCGCGCGGCCCATGCGCTGCTGCCGGCCACCATTCTCGGTCACGACATAGGCGACGAGGCCATACTCGGTGGCGTTGGCGCGGGCAATCACGTCATCCTCGCTGTCGAACGGCGTCACGGCGGCAACCGGGCCAAACGTCTCCTCGCGCATGATCAGCGCTTCGTCACTGACATCGGCCAGCAGCGTCGGCTGGTAGAACAGCGGGCCGGCCTGGTGCCGTTTGCCCCCGGTGAGGCAGCGCGCGCCGTGAGCGATGGCATCGGCGACCTGTTCCTCCACCTTCTTGATGGCGCGCTCATGCATCAGCGGCCCGATGTCGATCTTCTCGGCTAGGCCATTGCCGGTCCGCAGCGTCTCGATGCGCTTGGCGAAGGCGGCGCAGAACCGATCGTAGATCGGACGCTGGACGTAGATGCGGTTGGCGGCGAGGCAGTCCTGGCCCGACGTGGCGAATTTGGCGTCGATGGCGATATCAACCGCTTTGTCCAGATCTGCATCGGCAAAGACGATCAGCGGGGCATGACCGCCAAGCTCCATCACCAGCCGCTTCATGGTCGGCGCGCTCTGGGCGGCGATCAGCCGGCCGATCTCGGTCGAGCCGGTGAAGCTCATGGCACGCACGCGCGGATCTTCGCACATCCGGCCGACGATCGTCGAAGCCTTGCCGGTGACGATGTTGAAGACGCCCACGGGCAGGCCGGCGCGTTCGCCGAGTTCGGCCAGCGCCAGCGCCGACAGCGGCGTTTCCGAGGACGGATGCGCGACGATGGTGCAGCCGGCGGCAAGGGCGGCGGCCGCCTTACGGGTCAGCATGGCCGACGGAAAATTCCACGGCGTGACAACGCCGACGACGCCGAGCGGCTCGCGCCGCACCATCATCTCGGCGTTCGGCAGATGGCTGGTGACGCTCTCGGCGTTCGGGCGTTTTGCTTCTTCGGCATACCATTCGACGAAGGAGGCGGCGTAGTCGATCTCGCCCAGCGATTCCTGCAGAGGCTTGCCCTGTTCAAGCGTCATCAGCAGAGCCAGATCATCCTTGGCGCCGACGATCAGCTCGAACCATTTTCGTAAAATTTTCGAGCGCTCCTGCGGCAACAGCGCCCGCCAGGCCGGGAAGGCGCGCGCCGCGGCATCGATCGCCTTTGTCGTCTGCCGGCCATCGAGCGCGGCGACGAAAGCGACGGTCGTGCCGGTGGCCGGATCGGTGACCTCGAAGCTTTCGGCAGCCTCGCTTGCGGTCCAGTGGCCATCGACATAGGCCAGTTCGCGCAGCAGCCGGCGGTCGGCGAGGCCGTCGAGCGCTTCATGGCGATGCGAGCGGGCGAAATGCGCGGACATGGTCAAAGCCTCCCGGTTCGGACTGATAAGGGAAGACTATCCGCCCGATGCAGATAGAGAGGCTGTTTGGAAGTCCTGACGTAGAGAGACTCTCTCTATCGGGTTGCCCGGCGAGAGAATCTCTCCGCTCCTATGACGACGCCGGCAAAAGCTCTGCGATGGGCAGCGCCACCTCGTCCTTCACGGTCTTGATGACGATGTAGGTGAAGTAACGATCGATGCCGATCTCGCGGTCCAGCAAGCCATCGACCAGCCGCTGATAGGCGTCGATGTCGCGCGCCATTACTTTCAACAGATAGTCGACGCCGCCGCCGACAGACCAGCAGGCGACGATCTCGGGAACATCGCGTATAACGCGCTCGAAGCGGTCGAAATCGGCCTGGCGGTGGTTTGCCAGCGTCACCTCCATCAGCACGGTGGCAACGGGTGCCACGACGCGCATGGCGATCCTGGCGTGATAGCCCGAGACGATGCCGGCCTTTTCCAGCTTGCGCAACCGCATCCAGCACGGCGTCGGAGACAGGCCGACCTGCTCGGCCAGCGCCAGCTTGGTGATGCGTCCGTCGCGCTGGATGGCGTCGAGGATTTTCAGGTCGATCGGGTCGAGTTTCGCTGATGTCATCAGGGCTCACTTTTTCGTCCGAGTACCATGACGGCGCATTATTTCGATTGTCAATTGCACTGATTTCGATCTCTAATAAGTCATGACATTGTGGCAACCCGATCCCGCGCTTATCCGGCGGCCGGCCTATCAGTCGCTGGCCGACCAGTTCGCGCGCGCCATCCATGACGGACGCCTTGCCAATGGCGCGCGGTTGCCGACCCATCGCAGGCTGGCCGACGACCTCAAGCTTTCGGTGCAGACGGTCAGCCGCGCCTATGAGGAACTGATCCGGCGCGGCCTGATTTCGGGCGAGATCGGCCGCGGCAGCTTCGTCCAGACGCAGCGCCGCGAGCCCGAGCCGCCCTATCTGCCGGAGCGGCTCGGTGAAGTCATCGACCTTTCGATCCTGAAACCGGTCTGCGAGCCGATGCATCTTGAGCGGCTGAAGCAGGCACTGGGATGGCTGGCTGAGAACCTGCCGTCGAGTTCAGCACTTTCGTTCCGGCCCAACATGGTGTTTCCCCGCCACCGCGCCGTCGCCGTCGAATGGTTGAGACTGTGCGGCCTCGATGCATCGCCGCAGAACGTCAGCCTGACCAACGGCGCCACCGCCGGCATGACAGTGGCGCTGATGAGCGTCGCGCCGCCGGGCTCTACGGTCGCCACGGAGGCGATCGGCCACCATACGCTGGTGCCGTTGGCACGCTATCTCGGCTTCAACCTGGAAGGCCTGCCGATCGACGACAACGGCCTGATTCCGGAAGCGCTGGACGAGGCCTGCCGGCTTTCCGACATCCGCGCGGTCTTCGTGCAGCCCTCGGTCATCAATCCGACGGCGACGCTGATGGATGCGCGGCGGCGAGAAGAGATCGCCGCGGTCGCGCGCAAGCACGATATCGCCATCATCGAGAACGATGTGCTGGGTCCGCTGGTCGAAGACCGGCCGCCGCCGGTTGCCGCGTTCGCGCCGGAGCGCACGCTCTACGTCACCTCCTTCACCAAGATCACCGTGCCCGGCCTGCGCATCGGCTATCTGGCCGCACCCGACCGCTACGTCGCCGCCGTCGCCAACCGGCATCTGGTTTCGAACTGGATGGCGACGCCGCTGGTGGCCGAGATCGCCACCAAATGGGTGACCGACGGCACGGCGATGGAGCTTGTCCACTGGCAGCGCGCGGCTTTGCGGCGCCGGCAGGATATTGCAGCGCAGGTGCTGGCGGGGGTCGA
>NZ_RZPB01001420.1:0-602 GCF_003998535.1 Mesorhizobium sp. M7A.F.Ca.AU.002.02.1.1
GCGGTCTGGGCGGTGGAGCCCGAGCATTTCGACGACACCCGCCGGTCGCTGGCCGCCGGCGCCGCAGGGAATGACGACCGCGTCGAGGTCGACGCCAAGCGCTTTTGCCTGGCGCATCAATTCGAGGCCGATCGTGCCTTGGCCCGCAATGATGGCCGGGTCGTCGAAGGGTGGCACCAGCACCATGCCTCTTTCCACGTAAGGGCGAACCACGCTCATGCGGTCGTCGCGAAAGCGGTCGAACGGCACCACCTCCGCCCCCATCTTGCGGACGTTAGCGATCTTCATCGCCGGCGCGTCTGAAGGCATGGCGATGACCGCCTTGACGCCGAACATCGCGGCCGAAGCGGCGACACCCTGCGCATGATTGCCCGACGAGAAGGCGACGACGCCCTGGCTGCGTTCTTCGTCGCTCAGCGACGACAGCTTGTTGTAGGCACCACGGAACTTGAACGAGCCGGTACGCTGCAGCGTCTCCGGCTTGAACAGGATGCGGCCGCCGAAGCGCTTGTTCAGCTCCTGCGATTCGATCAACGGGGTTTCGACGATCAGGCCGGCGAGACGCGCGGCGGCGGCGTGGATGTCGGCGATGCCGGGAGGGG
>NZ_RZPB01001421.1:0-596 GCF_003998535.1 Mesorhizobium sp. M7A.F.Ca.AU.002.02.1.1
GAAACGAAGTGGGCCCGCCACTGAGGACACAAACGGCGGCGGGCCCTGCTTTGAGACCTGGCCCGGGAGCCAAGCTGCAGACCCAATTTCGATTTCAGAGAGAGGTTCCAGGCCTGCAGAAAAACTTAACGCTTGCTTGCATTGCATACGCCCGCAACCGGGTCTCGGAACCGGAGGCTGGCCCTCGCACCAGAGCTTGGTCCTTTCAAGGAGGGAGTCGTCCTCACCAAGCACATCCCGACCTTCGACTGCAGATGCGTGTTCCTCAGATCAGTGCAAAATTTATGGCCCTGGGGTAAAAATGCTCGTGCGAGCAGCAGGGATCTAGAGCGGCGCTTTCCTCGCGCCCACGACGGTCGGCCACGGCGCTCGATGGCCTCGGCTATCTCGATCGAAGTCCAACCCGCTGCCATGACTTCCAAAGGTCCATTCGGTGACCTGCTGGCTATCGTGTCGCGGTCAGGATATTCGTCCTAGTCGGTCGCGCCTTTGGGCTTCGTCTCGGACGTAGCTCCGTCGAGGAGACAACCCGGTGAGAGGTCACGTCGAGCAGATGCAGGCACTCAGTCAATTCTTGCCGGGCGATTGGTCTTGGA
>NZ_RZPB01001422.1:0-593 GCF_003998535.1 Mesorhizobium sp. M7A.F.Ca.AU.002.02.1.1
GCACCACGATCAGAGTCGGAACATGCGGGGCAGTCGGAGAAGGTCCGTGCCTACGGTTGCGAGAACCGGTGCATTGTCGCAATCGGAGCCTCGGCGGGGGGCCTCGACGCGCTGAAGAGACTTGTCCGGGATATTTCGCCGGACATTCCGGCGGCCCTCCTCATCGTACAGCACGTCGGTCTCACGAGTTACCTCGGCGACATTCTCGGTCGCGCTGCCAACATGCCCGTAGCGAATGCCGCCAGCGGCACGAAGGTTAAAAACGGGCACATCTTCGTTGCACCGCCCGGAGCTCACCTGCTTTTACATGATGATCACATGCTGCTACGGCGCGGGCCGCGGGAGAATTTGGCGCGCCCTGCCATCGATCCCCTTTTTCGATCAGCGGCCTGCAGCTTTGGCGGCAGCGTGATTGGTGTCGTGCTCACGGGCAGCCTCTCCGACGGGACCGCCGGCTTGCGCGCTATCAAGATTTGCGGAGGGGTCAGCGTGGTTCAAGATCCCGACGACGCTGCAGTACCCGATATGCCGCTGAGCGCCTTGCAGAATGTGGAAGTCGACCATTGCGTCGCCCTGTCCGAAATGGCTGGCCT
>NZ_RZPB01001423.1:0-591 GCF_003998535.1 Mesorhizobium sp. M7A.F.Ca.AU.002.02.1.1
CCAGTGGACAGGGGTCTTTCCATGATGCCCGCAAAGGGAGGCGGCGCACCATGGGAAAAATGTGACCGTTACAAGGTTTAGCGAGACGGTCGCCAACGCCTCGGCTGCACGCCCCCCTCTGGCCTGCGGACATCTCCCCACGGGTGGGGAGATCGGCTGGGTATCCGCTTTCGCCAATTTCCAACGTTGAAGAAGGGGCACACCTAATGAAGCTGACAATCTCCCCCACGTGGGGGAGATGTCCGGTAGGACAGAGGGGGGCGCCGTCCCGCCGCCGTCTCACGAGTTTCACCCCAACAGCGTCCTCTGCCTCTTGCTCCCGCCCAGCTTGCGCCAGTTGTTGAAGCGGTGGCTGGCGGCGGCAAAGGATATCTTCATCTGCTGGGCGACCGAATAGCGCGACTTGCCCTCGTCGAACATGCGGTAGCAGCACTCGACGCCTTCCTCGGTCAGTTTGCCGTCCGGCGCCTTGTTGTGCGGATTGGCGGGGTCGAATTTCTCGACCTGCTGCTCGACCAGGCCTTTCAGGCGCTGCAGATCGGCCTCGATGCTGGCGATGAGATCGAGAACGGGCTTTGGGTCATAGGGATG
>NZ_RZPB01001424.1:0-586 GCF_003998535.1 Mesorhizobium sp. M7A.F.Ca.AU.002.02.1.1
GCCGCGACATCGCCAATATGGGCTTTGCCACGCGCGCCGACGTGCCCGTGGTGCTGGTCGGCGACATCGATCGCGGCGGCGTCATCGCTTCGGTGGCCGGCACGCATCTGATCCTCCCGGAAGAGGACCGGCGCATGATCGCCGGCTACCTCATCAACAAGTTCCGCGGCGACGTTTCGCTGTTTGACGACGGCCTGAAGTCGATCGAGACATTCACGGGCTGGCGCTGTTTCGGTGTCGTTCCGTGGCTGAAGGCGGCGGCACGCTTGCCTTCGGAAGATTCGGTGGTGCTGGAGCGGCTGGCGTCCGGCGAAGCGCGCGCGCTGAAGGTGGCGGTGCCGATGCTTGGCCGCATCGCCAATTTCGACGATCTCGACCCGCTCAAGGCTGAGCCGCAGGTCGAGGTGGTGTTCGTGCCGCCGGGAAAGCCGCTGCCCGCCGATGCCGGGCTGGTGGTCATTCCAGGCTCGAAGTCGACAATCGGCGATCTCTTGAAATTCCGCGAGAACGGTTGGGATCGCGACCTTCTTGCGCATCGCAAGCGCGGCGGCCATGTCGTGGGCATTTGCGGCGGCTTCCAGATGCT
>NZ_RZPB01001425.1:0-586 GCF_003998535.1 Mesorhizobium sp. M7A.F.Ca.AU.002.02.1.1
GAGCACTTGGCCCAGGCGTCGACGACCTTGTTGTACTTCTCGCCCTGCGTGATCAGACCGTCATTGTACTGCTGCTCGTATTCCTTGGCCAAAGCCTCGGTGTCGGAGACCAGCTTGATCTTGGCATCCGGGATCAGCATGTCGTCCTTGCCGAACGAAATGCCGGCGCGGCAGGCATGGCTGAAGCCGAGCGCCATGATGCGATCGCAGAAAATGACCGTCTCCTTCTGACCGCAGTGGCGGTAGACGGTGTCGATCATCTTGGAGATGTTCTTCTTGGTCATCTCCTGGTTGGCGGTCTCGTAAGGCACGTTGACGTTCTTCGGCAGAAGCTCGCCGATGATCATGCGGCCAGGCGTGGTGTCATGGATCTTCGACACGACCTTGCCGTCGGCGTCGACCGTGCGGAAACGACCCTTGATCTTGGAGTGCAGCGTCACCGCCTTGGTCTCGAGCGCGTGCTGGAGTTCGCCCATGTCGGCAAACACCATGCCCTCGCCCGGCTCGTTCTGGTTGACGATCGAGAGATAGTAGAGACCCAGAACCATGTCCTGCGACGGCACAATGATCGGCGCGCCGGAAGCCG
>NZ_RZPB01001426.1:0-585 GCF_003998535.1 Mesorhizobium sp. M7A.F.Ca.AU.002.02.1.1
GTGCGCCACATTCGAGAGCCGCCAGTATCTGTGCAAGGTCTTCTGTGTCGGCCAAGATCACCACAGGCACCGACCTGAACTCGGACGAAATGCGCCTGATCTGATCCGCTATGCCATGGTCGGTGACTTTCCGGCCGCCCAGGTTGAAAAGAATGGCTGCAAGGATCATCCCCTCTTTCACGCGCCATTCGTCTATCGAACCCTTGGCCTCGACGGCCATGCCGAGTTCGTGGTCTTCCAAGGCCGATGCCAGACATTCGCGATCTAGCGCCCTTCCGTCCAAGATGAGGAGGCATTCTCTGCCTACTTGTTCATGGACCGTTGCTTTTCCGCCGGACGGAATTCCTGCCGGCTCTACCGAAGTGTATTTATGCAGTTCTACTGTGGAACTCATACTCTAACCCACCCTTTTCCCAACAAAATTCGCCCTGAGGCGGCAATTAGCCCCTCACTCGCCAGTTTCTTCAGAAAGTATAGTAATGCCCACCCGTTCTGAGAGCCTGGCTGGAATTGTCCAACCTGGTGCACCCGCTGTTCCTCATTCCCAGCCAGAACAGCGTGAGTAGCTTATGGGCTATTCACAAG
>NZ_RZPB01001427.1:0-585 GCF_003998535.1 Mesorhizobium sp. M7A.F.Ca.AU.002.02.1.1
TCACGAAGACAGCGTGCTGCGTGGCCTGGTGCCGGTGCTCGCTACCGGCAAGCCGGCGCTGGTGCGAATTCCCGTTGGCCGTTTCGACATGGCAAGCCGCGCGCTCGATTTCGGCGCCGAGGCGGTCATCGCGCCGATGGTGAACTCGGTTGCCGACGCAAAACTGTTCGCCGCCGCCATGAAATACCCGCCGGTCGGCGAGCGCTCCTGGGGCCCGACCTACGCTTTTCCCCGCCACGGCCAAGGCGACCAGGCCGACTGGCTGCGCGACACCAACCAGCGCACCATGGCCTTCGCCATGGTCGAGACGCGTGCAGCCCTCGATGCGCTCGATGGCATCCTCGACACGCCCGGCATCGACGGCATCTTCCTGGGCCCGTCGGATTTCTCGATCGCCTGGAGCAATGGCGCCACGGTCAATTCGACGCTGGAAAGCATGATGGCGACGGTGGCGCCGGTGGCCGAGCGCACCCGCAAGGCCGGCAAACATGCGGCGATCCACGTTGTCGAGCCGGCAATTGCCGGCCGGGCCGTGTCGATGGGCTCTCGCCTGCTGGCCATGGGCTCGGAGCACGCGCTGCTTTC
>NZ_RZPB01001428.1:0-584 GCF_003998535.1 Mesorhizobium sp. M7A.F.Ca.AU.002.02.1.1
GTGTGTGTTCCGCAGGTGCGATCTGCCCCTACTGTCTTACTGCCCTATTCCCTTACTCCCCTAGAGCAATCAAATGCCTTCACCGGCAAGTTCCTCCGAAATCGTGCCGACCTGGTCCTGGGCGCTGCGCATCATCGGATAGATGGCCAGCACCTTTTGCCAGGCCTCGAGCGCCGATTGCTTGTGGCCGGTCAACGCCATGATCTGCGCCAGGCCGGACAGCGCACCGAAATGGCGCGGCTCGAGCTGCAGCGTATGGTCGATGTCGGACATCGACTTGCCGTAGTTCTTCATCATGAAATGGACGGTGGCGCGCCGGTTCCAGCCCTCGGCATAAGTAGGCTGCAAAGTCACCACCTGGTCGAGGAAATCGAGCGCGACGTCGAACTTCTGGCCCTCGACGGCTTTTTGCGACCATTGCATCATCAGGTCGATCGAGGCGCTGCCGGATTGCGACCACTCGCTCCAGATGTTGCCGGCGATGCGCTCCGCCGCCTTTTCGTTGCGTTCGCGTTTCAAGTCGCTGAACAGCTGATCGAGGCGGGCTTGTTTCGTCGTTGGGGCGGGGGGCGCATCCTGAGGGG
>NZ_RZPB01001429.1:0-580 GCF_003998535.1 Mesorhizobium sp. M7A.F.Ca.AU.002.02.1.1
AATCAACACGCTGCGCGACATGGAACCCCCTGCTCCAGACACCCGGCCAGTCAACGAGCCGCAGGGCTTGTTTCCCAACAACGGCGGATACGAGGCTACCCAAAAACCTTTCCGCCAATCGGTGCACCCATCTACACCGCCAAGCGCCGCGAGTGCAAACAGCAAGCTTTCACGAGTGGAACGTGCGGCAGCCGACCGGCCTCTGCTTTTAAGGAGAGAAACTGCCGCGCGATGTCGCGCACCGAAGCGGCCGCCAATGCCGCCGGTCGTCCGAAAGGATGATCAGGTTACAGCGCTACAGCGCCCTTTGCGGGCATGGCGCTCCGGCTGCGTCACCACAGCGCGACGCCGTGGGCTGCGGTCGGAAGCTCGTCTCTTCGGACTGGCGCACCAGTTCGGCAAAGAGCAGCGCGAAGCTTCCCAGCATCAGAAAGACAATGATCAGGCGTGTTACCGGCAATATGTCGGCCTCGACTGGCTAGCCCCCACGCCACCCATCCACTGCCGGCTAACATGACCGATCCGGCTTTACGAGACTTTAAGGCCGGTCTTAACCATCACATTCGCGTAGCCTTTGTCA
>NZ_RZPB01000142.1:0-10412 GCF_003998535.1 Mesorhizobium sp. M7A.F.Ca.AU.002.02.1.1
GTTCCTGGCCGTGCTGGTGAGCGGCACCTTGTCGCTGATCCTGCAGCCGGGCCAGATCGAGAATCCCCAGTCGCGCATCGAGCTTGGCGAGTTCATCAATTCGCAAGGCAGCGTGTCCACCGATCTCGCCTTCCCGTTCCAGCCGCCGCCCTCCAATGGGGATCCCAGCGGCGGGCATTCGATCCTGCTCGACCTGGTGCCGAACAACGTCTTCAATGCGCTGGCCTCGGGACAGACCATCCAGGTTCTGCTGTTCTGCCTGCTTTTCGGGCTCGCGATGGGGAAGATTCCCCAGCCCTCGTCCATGAGCCTGACGCAGGCGCTCAACGCGGTCTACAGGGCCTGTACGGTGCTGACCAACTGGTTCATCTGGGGGTTGCCCTTTGCAACCTTCATCCTGATCGCGGACCAGACCGCGTCGACCGGAACCAAGCCGCTCACGCTGATGGGCGGTTACCTGCTGGTGATGGGTTTTTCCTGCCTCATATTCGTTGCCGGCGCCTTTGCCATTATCGCCATCCGGTCGCGACGAAGCTACTGGACGACGATCAAGACCTGCCAGCCCCTTCTCATGGTGGCCATCACCACACGCTCTACGGTCGCCTCGCTGCCGTGGGTCATCAACCTTTTGAGCGAGCGCCTGCGGTTCAGCCTGGTGGTCGTGGAACTGCTGGTGCCGCTGCAGGCGGCTTTGCTGCGTACAGGCCCGGCGCTGCTCTACACTTCGGGTGCGCTGTTCATCGCCCAGCTCTACGGCCATCCGCTTGCAGTCCCCGACCTCGTGCTCGTCGGCATCATCTCGGCGCTTCTCGCGCTCACCACCGGCGGCATGGGCAGCCTGCTCATCCTGTCGCAGATGTCCATCGTCTGCGGCTACCTGAAGCTTCCCTTCGAGGCGGCGTTCGCTTTGTTCGTCGCGGTGGATGCGGCCGTGGACACGTTCATGACGCTGGCCAGCGTCTGCACCGTCGCGGCGAGCACGGCAATGATCGCTCCCAGCCACAGGGAGGCGACACAGCCTGAAACCGTCTCGGAACAGCTCGAAGCCGAGCCTGCCGGATGATCGACGACAGCATCCGTCCCCAGCTCGGCATTATCGGCGGCCTGGGGCCGCTTGCATCGGCTGACTTCTACTTCAAATTGACCCGGATGACCCAGGCGTTCAGAGACAACGAACATGTGCCTGCCGTGATCCTCAGCGTACCGCAGCTGCCCGACAGGACCGAAGCCATCCTTGCCGGCCATGACGGCCCGCTGGCGCCTTTGAAAGCGGCGGTCGCGACGCTCAATGCGCTCGGCGTCGCCTGCGTCGCGATGCCGTGCAACACCGCCCATCATTGGTACGACCAACTGGCGGCGAATTCGCGCGCGGAAATCATCCATATCGGCGACGCCGTGGTGGCGGAGACGCGTCGTAGCCTGGAGCGGGGCCGGGTTGCTGTTCTCGCCACCCAGGGCACGCTGGTCTCCGGCTTCTATCAGGACAGGATGTCGGCGGCGGGATTTGAGCTCTGCCTTCCCTCGAACACCGAATTTCAGGCGTGCGTCGACAGCGCGATCAGCCTCGTCAAGGCGGGTTCGATCGCGGATGCGGCGGTTGAAACCGAGCGCGCGCTCGACATCGCGCAAGCGGCCGGCGCCGATGCCGCCCTGCTCGGCTGCACCGAACTGTCGGTGGTGGCCGCCAGCCTCAACGACGTGAATGGATTGCTCGTCATCGACAGCAATGCGGCCCTGGCGCGAGCCTGCCTGACGCGATTAGGGTTCGGTACGCAGGAAGCCCGAGGGCTGCCGACCGTATCGCGGCCGCCAGGACATGATTGGCCGATGCGCGGCAGCTTGGCCGTACTGGCGTAACCCGATCTAGGCGCTCTCGAGGTATGTCTCGATCTCGAAATCGCTGACATTGAGCGCGAACGTGTTCAGCTCCTGGCGTTTGCAGGCCACAAAGGAGTCGCGCAGGATGGCTGGAAAAATCTCCGCCACATGCGTCCCGCTCTCGAAGGCGGCGATCGCGGATGCCCAGTCCGGCGGCAGCTTTGCCGGCGGAAGTCCCTGGCCGTCTGTGCCGATCGGATCACCTGGCGACAACTGTCTTTCGATGCCGGTCAGCGCGGCGCCCAATATGGCCGCGAGCACCAGATAGGGGTTGGCGTCGGCTCCCGATACGCGGTGCTCGATACGGCGAGCAGCGGTCGGCCCGCCCGGAATGCGGATCGCGACCATGCGATTCTCATAGCCCCAGGCGACCGCGGTTGGCGCATAGGATCTTGGGCGCAGCCTGCGGTACGAATTGAAGTGCGGCGCGAATACCAGCGTGCTCTCGGCCATTGCCGCAAGCAGGCCACCGACTGCATGGCGCATGGTCTCCGAGCCCTGGTCGGTGCCGTCGTCGAAGACGTTGCGCTCTTCACCGTCGACCAGGCTGAAATGAACGTGAAAGCCGTTGCCCGCCCGGTCGCCATAGGGCTTGGCCATGAAGCAGGCGGCAAAGCCGTGCTTGCGGGCAATGCCCTTCACCGTGCGCTTGAACAGCACCGCATCGTCAGCCGCCCGCAACGCGTCCGCGACATGGTTCAGATTGATCTCGAACTGACCGACGCCGTTTTCGGCGATGGCCGTGTCGACGGGAATGCCTTGCGTCCGGCAAGCCTCGTAGACGTCATGGATGAAGGATTCGAAATCGTCGATTTCGTCGATCGACAGCGCCGCGTCGGAATCGAGCCGGCGTCCGGTCACCGGCGAGACAGGGCCGACCGGCCGCTGCGATTGCGGATCGACGAGGTAGAATTCGAGTTCCGTTGCCGCGACCGGGGTCAGGCCCAGGGCCTTGTAGCGATCGAGGATGCGGGCCAGCGCCCGTCGCGGGTCGCCGAGATAGGGCGCGCCGCTTTCGTCGGCAAGCCACAGCGGGACAAGTGCCGTCGGATGCGCCGTCCAGGCCACCGGCAGAATGCCGCGCCCGGTCCATTGGCACAGTCCATCGGCATCGCCGGTCGAGAAAACCAGGCTGTTGCCTTCGATGTCTTCGCCCCAGACATCCAGTCCGATCAGCGAAAAAGGCATGCGCAGCTTGCCTTCCAGCGCCTTTCTTGCCTGCTCGACGGGAATGCGCTTGCCGCGCATGATACCGTTGAGGTCGCACACCGCCGCCCTGAGGCTCTGGATGTCGGTTCTGCTTTCAAGCCAGTTCAAAACGTCCGCAATTGCATCGCTCAATTTAAAACCTCTGGTTTTCGAAGGTGCCGCAGCCTGACCGGCCGCACGTCCCTGGTAAAAATAGCTGGTGAGTTTTAGGAAAACAGACGTGGCTGTCGCCAAGCGCTTTTCCTTATTTTTTCAAGTCACTAGCTGGTATGTCGGGAGGCATTTCAAAACCAATTGCGCGATCTGCGATCGCAACATAGAGGTTGGAGGGCGGAATGCCAAGCACGAGACGGTAAACCAGCGCGCAGCCGCTATCGGCGGGAGCGGCGAGTTCGCTGCGGTAAGATCTGGCGCACGCAGCGCCCGAGCCACGCTGTGCAAAACGGTCATCACAAATCTTGACCTCGCATGCACTTGCACCTCTGGCCGCTGTCTGGCTTTTTGGGGTACCCATCGCAACGGACTGATTCGCGTCATGCCGCTCGATTGCAATATGCCCAAGGCAGTCTGCGGGTGGGTCGTGAAGCGCGCGCAATTGACGAAGGAGAAACAGGCATGGCCGAGTTCAAGAAGCCCGAAATCTCCGAGATGAGACCCAAGATCACCGTTATCGGCGTCGGCGGCGGCGGCAATGCCGTCAACAACATGATCGCCGAGCAGCTTCAGGGTACCGAATTCATCGCCGCCAACACCGACGCGCAGGCGCTGACTATGTCCAAGGCGACGCGGCTGATCCAGCTTGGCGCTCATGTCACCGAAGGGCTGGGCGCCGGATCGCTTCCCGAGATCGGTCGCGCCGCGGCCGAGGAATCGCTCGACGAGATCATGGATCATCTGGCCGGCACGCATATGTGTTTCGTCACCGCCGGAATGGGCGGCGGCACGGGAACCGGTGCGGCTCCAATCATCGCCCAGGCGGCGCGCAAAGCCGGCATCCTGACGGTTGGCGTCGTCACGAAGCCGTTCACCTTTGAAGGCCGGCGCCGCATGCAGATGGCCGAAGAAGGCATCGAGCGGCTGCGCGAGAGCGCCGACACGGTGATCGTCATCCCGAACCAGAACCTGTTCAGGATCGCCGATGCCAAGACCACCTTCGCCGATGCGTTCGTCATTGCCGACCGGGTGCTCTATGCCGGCGTCAGCTGCATCACCGACCTCATCGTCAAGGAAGGCCTGATCAATCTCGACTTCGCCGATGTCAAATCCGTGATGCGCGACATGGGCCGCGCCATGATGGGCACCGGTGAGGCTTCCGGTGAAGGCCGCGCGATGAAGGCGGCCGAAGCCGCGATCGCCAACCCGCTGCTCGACGAAGTGTCGATGAAAGGCGCCAAGGGCGTGCTGGTCTCGATATCGGGCGGCAGGGACATGACCCTGTTTGAAGTCGACGAGGCCGCCACCCGCATTCGCGAAGAGGTCTACGAGGATGCCGACATCATCGTTGGCGCCATCTTCGACAAGGGCATGGAAGGCCGCTTCAGGGTCTCGGTCGTGGCGACGGGCCTCGACCGTGCTTTTGGCGCCGAGGATGCCGACGCCGGCATCGCGCGCGACCACGCCGGTCAGCCGCCGGCGCGCACGCTTCAATAGCGTTCGGTAAACGGGCAGGGCGCTGCCGCGCTCCTGCCCTCGATACCAGCGTTCAGCTCAGCCGAACTTCGGGTCCAGACTGCCCGACTTGTAGCGCTTGGCCATTTCGGCGACCGGCAGCGGCTTGATCTTCTGCGCGTTGCCGGCGGTGCCGAACTGTTCGAAGCGCTCCTTGCAGAGCTTGCGCATGGCGGCCATGGCCGGTGTCAGATACTTGCGCGGGTCGAACTCGCTCGGGTTCTCGGTCAGCACCTTGCGGATCGCGCCGGTCAGCGCCATGCGGTTGTCGGTGTCGATGTTGATCTTGCGCACGCCGTGCTTGATGCCGCGCTGGATCTCCTCGACCGGCACGCCCCAGGTCGGCTTCATCTGGCCGCCATATTTGTTGATGATCTCCTGCAGATCCTCGGGCACCGAGGACGAGCCGTGCATGACCAGGTGCATGTTCGGCAGGCGGCGATGGATCTCCTCGATGACGTTCATGGCCAGCACCGCGCCGTCCGGCTTGCGCGAGAATTTGTAGGCGCCATGGCTGGTGCCCATGGCCACCGCCAGCGCATCGACATGGGTGTCCTTGACGAACTCGACCGCCTGTTCGGGATCGGTCAAAAGCTGGTCGTGGCTGATCGCGCCTTCGACGCCGTGGCCGTCTTCCTGCTCGCCGCCGCCGCTCTCGAGCGAGCCGAGCACGCCGATCTCGCCTTCGACGGACACGCCGCCCCAATGCGCCATGTCGACGACGCGCTTGGTGATGCCGGAATTGTAGGCGTAGTCGGCCGGCGTCTTGCCGTCTTCCTTCAGCGATCCGTCCATCATGACGGAGGTGAAGCCGTACTGGATCGCGGTGACGCAGGTGGCTTCGTTGTTGCCATGGTCGAGATGCATGCAGACCGGAATGTCGGGATGGATTTCGACCAGCGCGTCGATCAGCTTGGCCAGCACCACGTCATTGGCATAGGCGCGCGCGCCGCGGCTAGCCTGCAGGATGACCGGCGACTTGGTCTCCTCGGCGGCCTCCATGATGGCGAGGCCCTGTTCCATGTTGTTCATGTTGAAAGCGGGCACGCCATAGCCGTATTCGGCGGCGTGGTCGAGCAATTGTCTCAGTGTTATGCGAGCCACCCAATAGTCTCCCGTATCTGGTTTCAAGCGCAACGTCGCGGGCCGGCCGGTTTGCCGGTCGGCCCTTGATGCTTCTGGCGGGATTTCAAGGGAACCGCAACCTTCGGAGCGCTTCTCGATCGCAATTCTTGTTGCAGGGTTGAAATCCGGCCAGTTTGACGACCTCAGGCCGCGATCAGGTCCCGCGCCGCCAGGAGTTGCACGCAGGCGTTCGCCGCTTCCTTGCCCTTGACAGTGAAGTGCTCGAAGAAGAAGCGGTGGTGCTCGGCGCTGTCGTGGTAGTTGTGCGGGGTGAGCACCGCCGACAGCACCGGCACGCCGGTCGACAGCTGCACGTTCATCATGCCGTCGATGACAGCACTTGCGACGAACTCATGCCGGTAGATGCCGCCATTGACCACAAAGGCTGTGCCGAGGATCGCGGCATAACGGCCGGTCCCGGCCAGGGTCTTGGCATGCAGGGGAATTTCATAGGCGCCGGGCACGTCGAAGATGTCGACGGTGAAGCGCTCGTCTCCCAGAGAGGCCAGTTCAGCTTCGAAGGCCTGTACGCACTGGTCGACGATGTCGGCATGCCAGCGCGCGCGGATAACGGCGATGCGGGTCGTTTCATAGTCTTTATGGGAATGCTGATTCATGGGTCCATCCTTCCGTTTCGAACCAGAATCAGGACGCACGATACGGATTAAGCCCGCAAAAAGCGGGCCGGCTTCCGTTTCGTCCTCTTCCATCCGGACTGTAACCGTCGGCTCCGGAATCACACCGGATCTGCTGACCTTTCCACTAGAGCGCCACGCGTCCCTTGGACGCGTAAAGGACGCTCTAGCACTTAAGAATCCACGCATTGATGCGTGGACCGGAAAGCGCTCGCGGGCTTGGGTAGAAACCCTTACCGCCGGTGGGGACTTTCACCCCGCCCTGAGAACATTAACGGCTTTGTATGAAAGGGCAGGACGCTGCTGTCAACCGTGAGAAGGTTGGGCCAAGCACGTTCGACTACCGCGTGCGCCACGCCGCCGCCGATGCGGCGATCAGCATGAGCAGTGCTGCAACCATCACGCAGACAGCAAAGCCGAAGTTGGAATAAAGCGGCCCGAAGCTGGTGGTGCCGACAAAGACCGCGAGGTAAGTCACCGCACTGTTCAGCCCCATGATCGTGCCGCGCCGCGACGGATCGAGCGCCGACAGGCGCATCACCAGGACGTTCAGGCCGAAATGATTGGCCAGTCCCCAGATTGCCACCATGGTCAAGGTCAGCCCGAAACTGTCGCTCGTCGCCGCCATCGCGACGTAGACGACGGCGACAAGAAGATAGGCAAACGGCATGACGCGCCGCGCACCCAGTCTGTCGATGACGCCGTCGAGCAGAGCAGCGGTGCCGAAGCCTATGCCGTAGGCAAGCGCCGCCAGGCCATTGGCACTCACCGGCTGTCCAAGCCCGACATGAAGATGGTCGCCGAGATAGCCATAGACGCCGTAGAACGAAGTCATGAAGGCCGCGCACGCGACCAGCAGCGGCAGGATTCCGGGAATGCCGAGCGCTTCCAGCGGGGCGGGCGCCGGTCCGGCCTTCCTGGTGTCGCTGAGCGACGTCACTGTCAGTCCCATCCATGCAAGGGCCGCAAGCACCGCGACCGCCACGAAAACGGCGCGCCAATGCACAAGATCGGCAAGCACGGCCGACAGCGAGACGCCGGCGACCATGCTGAGCGTCCATCCGGTCAGCACGACGCCGATCGTGCCGCTCTCCCTGCCCGGTGGGGCGATGGCCGCCGCGCTGGCATAGATCGCCGGCATGGCGACGCCGGCGGCGATGCCGGCCAGCAGCTGTGCGGCGACCAGCATGATCACCGTGGGTGCCGCGGCGCTGGCGACCAGCGCCAGTGCCAACAGCAGCAGTGCGCCCTGCAGCATTCTGCGAGCACCGAGCCGGTCGATGTAGCGCGCCAGGAACAGCGCGCTGGCAGAGGTGCCGAGGCCGAACGCGGCCGCCGCAATCATCACGGCCGGCACGCTGGTCCCGAACGACGAGGCGACAGCCGGTGCAATCGGACCCAGCACCAGCGAGTTCGAGCCGATGACCGCGATGCAGCCCGTCAACAGATAGGCAAGCGCCGGGATCGGGGCTCGGGCAGTCAATGGTGCAAGTTGATCAATGTTCGACATATCGGCATAATGGCCGTATTCTATTCAGCGGAGAACCAGGAATTTCGCCATGGATGAAGAAACAGATGGCATTCTGCAGAACAGGCCGGCGGCCCGCGATCTCGACGCGATAGACCGAAGAATATTAGGTGTCCTGGTCGATGATGCCACGATCAGCTACGCCGAACTCGGCGATCGCGTCGGCTTGTCGCCACCGGCAGCGCATGAGCGGGTCAAACGGCTCCGGCGCAGCGGCGCCATCCGCAACACGGTCACCATCATCGATCCCCGGGCGGTGAAAAAGCCTTTGCTCGCCTTTGTCCATATCGACACCAGGGGCTGGGGAAAGACGCCGGAACTGATGGCGGTCTCGCAATATCCCGAAGTGGAGGAAATCCATACCGTCGCCGGCGACACCTGCATGCTGCTGAAGGTCCGCACCGAAGACACCAGGGCCCTCGAAGGCCTTTTGGCGCGCCTCTACGAAACGCCGGGCGTCACCTCGACGCGCAGCTATGTGGTGCTCTCGACCTATCTGGAGCGGCCGGTGCAGCCGGGTATCACCGAGACTTGGCCGACACCCAAGCACATGGCCGAGCCTCTGTACTAGAAGCGAGCGGCTACGCCCGCTCGGGAAACATCTGCTTCAGGCCCTCGCGCGAGGCCTTGGCGACACCGCGCTCGGTGATCAGGCCGGTCACCAGCCGCGCCGGCGTCACGTCGAAGGCCGGGTTGGCCGCCGGCGTCGTCTCAGGCGAAATGCGCACCTGGGCAATCTCGCCGGCGGCGGTCTTGCCCCAGACCAGCGAGACCTCGTCGGCCGAGCGTTGCTCGATCGGGATTTCGGCCAGTCCGTCATGCACCGTCCAGTCGATGGTCGGCGACGGCAGCGCGACATAGAACGGCACGTCGTTGTCGGCGGCGGCGAGCGCCTTGAGATAGGTGCCGATCTTGTTGCAGACGTCGCCGTCGGCGGTGGTGCGGTCGGTACCGACGATGACCATGTCGATTGCGCCGCGCTGCATCAGATGGCCGCCGGCATTGTCGACGATCAGCGTGTGCGGCACGCCGTGCCCGGCCATCTCCCAGGCGGTCAGCTGGGCGCCCTGGTTGCGCGGCCGCGTCTCGTCGACATAGACATGGACCGGAATGCCGGCTTCTGTGGCCAGGTAGATCGGCGCGGTCGCCGTGCCGTAATCGACCGTCGCCAGCCAGCCGGCATTGCAATGGGTCAGGATGTTGACCGGCTCGCCCTTCTGCTTGCGCGCCGCGATCGCCTTGATGATGGTGAGACCGTTCTCGCCGATGGCGCGGTTGAGGCCGACATCTTCGTCGGCGATCTCACTGGCCCGCCGATAGGCGGCTGCAGCGCGTTGTTCGGTAGGCAAAGGCCGCAGGAAGCGCCGCATTTCGTCCAGCGCCCAGCGCAGATTGATCGCGGTCGGCCGCGTCTCGTGCAGGGTCTCCCACACGGCGTCGAGCGCTGCATCCGACGCATCGTCGGCCATCTGCATGGCGACGCCATAGGCAGCGGTGACGCCGATCAGCGGCGCGCCGCGCACCCACATGTCGCGGATGGCGGTGGCGATGCCGGCAACCGTGCCGATCCTCTCGATGCGGAAATCATGCGGCAGCCAGCGCTGGTCGATGATATCGACCGAACGGCCATCGTCGCTCAGCCAGATGGTGCGATAGTGGCGGTCGCCGACGTTCAAATGCTGCTCTCCTGTTCGATCAGCGCGGCCAGTTGGTTGACCTCGTCGATGCTGTGGATCTGGCGCCGGTTGACGGCGAGGTGGCGGCCGAATTTCAGCGCCTTTGCTTCACAACTGGCGCGCAGATCCTCGTCGGCAATGGTCTCGAAATCGGCATTGTGAGCGAGACCGAGGATGCGCCGGTGCACTTCGACGCCGGCAAAGCCTAGCAGATCGGTCCAGATCTGGTGCAGCACATGGTCGAGCGCCTGCTCTGAGGCAAGGATGTCGCCCTGGTCCTCGAACAGGCTCTTTTGGTAGAGCATGCCGGTGCGCTCGCTGCGCCATAGATGCGAAAACTCGGCGCGGAACACCGCCCAGGTCTCGACCGTCACACCGAGCAGATAGGCGCGCATGGCGTCGCGCTTGCCCTTCTGTTCGTGACCGCGTTGCGAGAAGAAGGACATCCAGAAATTGGCAAGCAGCATGCCGACGTCGAAAGCCATCGGGCCGTAGAAGGCGAACTCCGGATCGATCATCCGGGTCTCCGTGTCGGTGACCATGATCGAACCGGAATGCAGGTCGCCATGCAGCAGCGTTTCGGCATTGGCGGCGAAGATGTGCTTCAGCCGCTGCGCCTCGACCTTGAGGTCGCGGTCGGCGCGCAGTTCGGCGACCAGGCCGTCGAGCTGCGGCGAGGTGTGCCGGTTCATC
>NZ_RZPB01001430.1:0-578 GCF_003998535.1 Mesorhizobium sp. M7A.F.Ca.AU.002.02.1.1
CGCTGCAATGCCTCACGGCTGGTTTCCAGCAAGGTCACGGGATATCCGCCATTGGCGAAGGCCATGGCAATGCCGCCGCCCATCGTACCGGCACCGATGACGCCGACGCGGGCGATCCTGCGCTTGACGACGTCTTTTCCTGGAAGCTTTGTCGCCTCACGTTCGGCGAAGAACAGATGGCGCTGCGCCCGCGATTGGTCGCTGGCGACCAGCTTGACGAACAGCGCACGCTCTGCCGCCAGTGCCGCATCGAACGGCAGCGTGACGGCATTGCGCACCGACTGCGCACAAGCGATCGGCGCCTCGAGGCCGCGCGCTTTCCTGGCAAGATCCGCAGCCCCGGCGTCGAACGCCGCGAGATCAGTCTGCTTGAGACCATCATTGCGATCGCGCACCGGCGTGAAGGGACCACCCTTGCGGGCGATTTCCCCAGCGAAGTTCACGGCATGCGTGGTCAGATCGCCTTCGAAGACGGCATCGACGAGACCGGCGGCGTGCGCCTCGGTCGCGCCGATCGGCGCACCTGAGACGATCATCTTCAACGCCTTCACCGCGCCGACAAGGCGCGGCAGCCGTAC
>NZ_RZPB01001431.1:0-577 GCF_003998535.1 Mesorhizobium sp. M7A.F.Ca.AU.002.02.1.1
GCGTCTGGATCGGCGATACGCTGAGCCAGGAGACGCCGCTTTTCGCTGCCGAATCGATCGGCGTCGGCACGCTGCCGCAGCGCGCGCTCGATGCCGTCAAGGAACTGGTGATCGGCTGGCTGCGCTAACGCATGTCGCTCAAAACCAGCCATGGTTTTGGGGAACGGCATGCATAAGGGCAAAAAATCGACGGCATGGACGTTTGGCCCAACGCGGACTATCTAGAGCGCTACAATCCCATTCAGCCATGGACAAGAAGGCCTCTCGGTTGGCACGCGGTTTTTTCATCACCTTCGAAGGCGGCGAGGGGGCAGGCAAGTCGACGCAGATCGAGCGGCTGGCCAGGAAGATGCGCGCCAAGAAATACGACGTGCTGCTTACCCGCGAACCCGGCGGCTCGCCGGGCGCCGAAGCGGTCAGGCATGTGCTGCTGTCGGGCGCAGCCGAACCGTTCGGGCCGAAGATGGAAGCGCTGCTGTTCGCCGCCGCGCGGTCCGATCATGTCGAGCAGGTGATCCGGCCGGCGGCGAACAGCAGCGCTTCCATCTTCGGCCCGAACGGTTCGGCTGCGCCCGAC
>NZ_RZPB01001432.1:0-577 GCF_003998535.1 Mesorhizobium sp. M7A.F.Ca.AU.002.02.1.1
GTTCAGGCACGCCATCGACGAAGACCTCGAAGCCGCACAGCGGGCCGGAAACATCGAGGCCCTCCAGCGTCTTCGGATGGAATTCACCGAAAGTGCCGAGTACGGTTTTCGGGCCGAGCTTGATCGTGCCGGAACGGCCGGGATGATACCAGGCCGGGCCGCGGGCCTCGATCTGCAGCCGGTCGACAGGCGCACCGCAGGCTTCAAGTGCGGCGATCGCATCGGCCTTGGCGTCGAACACGCCGACTGGACCGGAATTGCCGGCCCAGTTGCGGCCGGAACCGTCGAGCTTGGCGGTGCCGCGGCGCACGCCGGCGGCGACGCGCCGCTGCTGGTCGGCGCCGTCGCCCTCATAGGTACCCGACACTTCGAACAGCGCCACGTCGCCAATACCCTTGTCGGCATTGCGCTGGGCAGCCGCGATCAGCCCCGGCAGCAGCGAGGGCCGCATGTCGGACATATCGGCGGCGATCGGGTTGGCAAGCTTCAGCGCGGTCTGGCCGCCGCCGAACAGCTCGGCATGCTTGGCCGGAATGAACGACCAGGTAACGGCTTCCATCATGCCGCGCACGGCAAG
>NZ_RZPB01001433.1:0-573 GCF_003998535.1 Mesorhizobium sp. M7A.F.Ca.AU.002.02.1.1
GTGGCAGTGGACCGGCGCCCGGCATTGGCGACCGCGTGCTGGCCAAGACCTTTCCCGCCGACGACACGAACGTCGCCCTGGGCGGCCCCGCCTACACCGGGCGGGTGGTGAAGATTTTCGAAAAGCGCACCGATGCCGTGCTCGGTATCTTTCGCATCCTGCAGGACGGCACCTTCCGTATCGAACCGGTGGAACGGCGCCAGCCCGAACTGATCGTCGACAAGGAATTCCAGAACGGCGCCAAGAATGGCGACCTGGTCGAGGTCGAGCCGGCGCGAGCCTCCCGTTTCGGCTTGCCGAGAGCCAAGGTGCTCAACGTGCTGGGCTCTCTGACCAGCGAAAAGGCGGTCTCTATGATCGCCATCCATGCGCACGACATTCCGCATATCTTCCCGGCCGACGTCATCGCAGAATCCGAAGCGATCAAGCCGGCGACGCTGGATCACCGCGAGGATTGGCGCGACCTGCCGCTGATCACCATCGATCCGGCCGACGCCAAGGACCATGACGACGCCGTCTTCGCCACGCCGGATCTCGACGAGAAGAACCCCGGCGGCGTGGTTGCCACCGTGG
>NZ_RZPB01001434.1:0-570 GCF_003998535.1 Mesorhizobium sp. M7A.F.Ca.AU.002.02.1.1
GTTTCCAGCGGCTAATCTCAGCCTCAAGCGCGCTCGATGCGGCACTGGTAGCAATTGTTGCGCGCCGAGCGGACATGGACGTAGGCGATCTCGTCGCGTTCCAACAAGGTCTTGGCCCGCCCGGTGATGTCTCCGGTCGGGACCACGCCGCCGCTGCCATAGACGATACGGTCATCCCTGCCATAGCCGCGCACGATGTAGTCGGGGCTGTCGAGAATCTCGGGCAGCGCCTCGCCCTCGGCAGCGCCGTCGCATTCCTCGGCATGCAGGAAGATCGGCCCGGTTTCGGCATAGGGCTGAAGCTGCGGGAATGGCCTGTATGCCAGAACAAGATAGGCATCGCCGGCTCCTATGTTCTTCAAACAATGCCGGCAAGGCATGCCGTCACCATCTGAGACCTTTCGCTCGGGCGTTTGGCCATAAGCATCGACGCCACCACGCTGCAGCGTCCTGACAGCTTCGGTCGGCAAAGCTTTGAACTGGATGGTCATGGAAAAATCTCCGGTGTCGTGATTGGAAATTATGTCCTTGAACCCTCGCCGCCCACCCGATTCCTGCCAAATGTCGAAA
>NZ_RZPB01001435.1:0-570 GCF_003998535.1 Mesorhizobium sp. M7A.F.Ca.AU.002.02.1.1
TGGCCGCAGAGCCCTCAGTGCCGCGAAAATTCCGCGCCGGCTTTACCGACCGGCGCGCCGCGCGTGCCGCTCTTCAACGCATACTGGCATGGCCGGCCGAAAGAGTGCTGATGGCGCACGGCGAACCAGTGACGGAGGACGCTCAAACGTTCATCCGTCGCGCTTTTCGCTGGCTGGTTGGCCGCTGACTTCCTCGGCGGATTTCGGCGCTTCGAGCACACGGCGCAATGCCGGCGCTTCCTGCTGGATATGATCCCACAGCCGGTTCGCGATCGGCCCATGCGGCCGGTCGCGGCGGCGCGCCACCACCAGTTCGTCGGTGCGGCCCGGCAGATGACGGCCGGCAATGGAGTGCAGGCGTCCGTCCTGCAGTTCTTCCTCGATCAGGAAGCGGGGCAGGTGGCCCCAGCCAAGGCCCTGCAGGATGATCTCCTTCTTCATGCCCTGGTCGGCGACGAGGCATTGCGGCGCGCCTTCGATCAGCGAATAGTTTTGTTGTGGCGAATGGCGGGCGCTGTCGCGCATGACGCATTTGGGGAGGGGCTGCATCTGGTCCGGGGGGGTCGGCTG
>NZ_RZPB01001436.1:0-569 GCF_003998535.1 Mesorhizobium sp. M7A.F.Ca.AU.002.02.1.1
GACGCATGCGGTCGAGGATGATGTCGAGTTGGAGTCCGCCCATGCCGGAAATGATTGTCTGGCCGCTTTCCTCGTCGGTCTTGACGCGGAGGGACGGGTCCGCGGCGGCCAGACAATCATTTCCGGCAGGGGCGAACTCCACCTCGACATCATCGTCGACCGCATGCGTCGCGAGTTCAAGGTCGAGGCCAATGTCGGCGCACCGCAGGTGGCCTATCGCGAGACGATCACCCGCAAGCACGAGCAGGACTACACGCACAAGAAGCAGACCGGCGGTACCGGTCAGTTCGCTCGCGTCAAGATCCTGTTCGAGCCGAACCCCGATAGCAGCGAGTTCGAGTTCGATACCAAGATCGTCGGCGGCGCCGTGCCGAAGGAATACATCCCTGGTGTCGAAAAGGGCATCAACAGCGTCATGACCTCGGGTCCGTTCGCGGGCTTCCCGATGATCGGCGTCAAGGCGACCCTCATCGACGGCGCTTACCACGATGTCGACTCCAGCGTTCTGGCCTTCGAAATCGCCGGCCGCGCCTGCTTCCGTGAAGCAGCACCCAAGCTTGGCGTGCAGC
>NZ_RZPB01001437.1:0-568 GCF_003998535.1 Mesorhizobium sp. M7A.F.Ca.AU.002.02.1.1
GGTCCGGTGCGATCTTGCCGGCGGCATCGCCCAGGATTTCGGCCGGCAGCATGCGCACTTGCACCCACAGCACATGCTTTCCCTGAGGCGCCCGCGACGGGTCGATCGCCGTCGGCTGGCCGACCACCAGCACAGGCTCGTCCGGCAGCATGCCCGCCATGGCCTGCTGATAGGTGCGCGACATGGCGTCGAGCGACGGCGACAGATGCACATAGGCGAACTGCCGAAGCTCCGCTCCGGCACGCCAATCCGGCAAATCGTCCAGCGCCAGGTGGATCATCATCGTGCCTGGCGCATGGCGGAATTTCTGCATCGCCGTGTCGAAGCCGGCGTCGCCCGAACCATTGGGCAGCAGCTTGCCCGTCAGCGCCTTGGGCGCGACGCCGGCAATGACTGCCCTGGTGGCGGTATGCGTCTCGCCCGAAGCGAGCCGTACGCCGGTCGCCTTGCCGGCCGAAACGGTGATCTCGGCGACTTCGGCGCCGGTGACGATCTTGCCGCCGGCGGAGGTCGCCATGCCAGAGAGGGCACGGATGATGGTGTCGGCGCCGCCCTTGCCCAGCACCAT
>NZ_RZPB01001438.1:0-565 GCF_003998535.1 Mesorhizobium sp. M7A.F.Ca.AU.002.02.1.1
CCATCGCGCTGGCGGTGGCTGCTGCCGGCATCGGCGTCACCATCTGCGGCCGCCGGGAAGCAGAGCTCGCCAAGGTGGCCGGCGAAAACGACCGCATCTCTGGCATCGCCGCCGATGTCACCGACGAGGCGGCAATGGCGGCGCTCTACGAGAGGGCGCAAGCCGCGCGCGGCCCGTTCGACATCGTCGTCGCTAATGCCGGCATGGCCGGCAGCGCGCCGGCGCACAAAACCGCGCTCAGCGACTGGCAGCGGACGCTCGACGTCAATCTGACCGGCGCCTTCCTGACGGTGAAGCCCGCGCTGGCCGGCATGGCCGCGCGGAAGACGGGACGAATTGTTTTCATCGCCTCGACCGCCGGCCTGAAAGGCTACGCCTACGTCGCGTCTTACGTCGCCGCCAAGCATGGCGTCATCGGCCTGATGCGGGCGCTTGCCGCCGAAACAGTGAAATCCGGCGTCACCGTCAACGCGGTGTGCCCAGGCTTTGTGGAAACCGAAATGCTGGAAGAGTCCATCCGGCGCATCATCGAAAAGACCGGCCGAGCGGCCGGTCTTTTCGATGA
>NZ_RZPB01001439.1:0-563 GCF_003998535.1 Mesorhizobium sp. M7A.F.Ca.AU.002.02.1.1
CGACAAGGCTGACGGAACTGTCGTCGTCCACCTTGCGCGAGGTCGCGTCGATTGCCACCAAGTTCGACGAGCACAGCCGCCTGCTGTCCAGTGCTTCGGACCTGTTGAGCTCGGCCCAGAGCAACCTCGAACACACGCTCGAACGGCAGTCGTCGCTCGAAGACCTCGCCGTCGGCCTGGTCAAGAAGTCGGAAGATCTCGAAAGGGTCATGCGCTCGTTCGAAAATCTCGTCGGCCAGACGCTGCAGAACGCCGAAGGCAAGACGATGGAGTCGGCCGACAAGATCCGCAACGCCATCACCGACGTCGTCGACTCGGCAACCAAGCGCTTTGCCGATGCGACCGAGGAGATGCGGCGCACAGCGGGTTCGATCAAGAGCGAGCTCGACCTGACCCGCGCCGAGCTCAAGAAGGGCGTCATCGAAATGCCGGAAGAGGCCAAGGAATCGACTTCGGCCATCCGCCGCGCCGTTTCCGAGCAGATCAACGCCCTGAAGGAGCTTTCGGACATCGTGGCCAAGTCCGGCCGCGGCGGTGAAGGGTCCGAACCACGCAACCTGCGT
>NZ_RZPB01000143.1:0-10402 GCF_003998535.1 Mesorhizobium sp. M7A.F.Ca.AU.002.02.1.1
ACACGGTGGTGACGCTGGTGCTCGACAATTCCGGCTCGATGCGCGGCCGGCCGATCACGGTCGCCGCCACCTGCGCCGACATATTGGCGCGCACGCTGGAGCGCTGCGGCGTCTCGGTCGAGATCCTCGGCTTCACCACGCGGGCGTGGAAGGGCGGGCAGGCGCGCGAGAAATGGCTGAAGGACGGCAAGCCGCCGAATCCTGGCCGGCTCAACGATCTGCGCCACATCATCTACAAATCGGCCGACCATCCGTGGCGGCGGGCACGGCGCAATCTCGGCCTGATGATGCGCGAAGGCCTGCTCAAGGAAAATATCGACGGCGAGGCGCTGCTGTGGGCGCATAACCGGCTGATCGCCCGGCCCGAGCAGCGCAAGATCCTGATGATGATCTCGGACGGCGCGCCGGTCGACGATTCGACGCTGTCGGTCAATCCGGGCAATTATCTCGAACGCCATCTGCGCGCCGTCATCGAGCTGATCGAGACGCGTTCGCCTGTGGAACTCTTGGCCATCGGCATCGGCCACGATGTCACGCGCTACTACCGCCGCGCCGTCACCATCGTCGATGCCGAGGAGCTGGCTGGCGCCATGACCGAGCAGCTGGCTTCGCTGTTTGCCGAGGAAAGCGCGAAGGATACGCGGCGCGGCGGTGGTATGCGGCGCGCCGGATGATCTCCAGGCGCGGCGGCTTTCAGCAGACGCTTTTCGCCGCCATCGCCCTGCTTTCCGGTGTGGCTTCGGCGGCAGCCGGTTCGCCCGACTCTGGTTCTGTCGAACCGGTCGAAATCTCGGCCCGCCCGATCACCGAATTTCACATTGGCCGTGCCGACAAGCAATTCGGCCCTTTCGAATTCGTCGGCGGGCTGGAGATGACCTCGCCGACACGCGATTTCGGCGCGCTGTCGGCCTTCCGCTTCCTGAAGGCCGGCGGTGACTTCATCGGCGTTGCCGACACCGGCTTCTGGTTCTTCGGCACGGTGGTCCGCGACGCGGAAAAGCGGCCCTCCGGCATCCAGAATTTCCGCATGCAGCAGATGGTCGACGAGACCGGTCGGCCGATCGACAGGAAATGGGAGGTCGATGCGGAAGGCCTCGCGGTCAAGGACGGCATTGCCACCGTCGGCTTCGAGCGCAGCCACCGCGTCGCCCAGTTCAAGATCGACGCCAACGACATGAAGGCGCCGTTCAAGCCGCTGGATTTCGTCGTTCCGGCCCAGGAGCTGCGCCAGAATCGCGGCTTCGAGACCGTCACCCACGCCAATGCCAACGGTCAGCATGAGGGCGGCCTGGTCGTGGTCTCCGAAAAGAGCCTCGACAAGGCCGGCAACATCTATGCCGCCATCATCGAGGGGCCGCACAAGGGCGTCTTTACTGTCAAGCGCAACGGCGATTTCGACATCACCGACGGCGCCTTCCTGCCGGATGGCGATCTGCTGCTTCTGGAGCGCAGTTTCTCGATGGCGAGGGGCGTCAAGATGCGGCTGCGGCGCATCTATGGCGAAAGCGTCGAGAAGGGCGCGGTCGCCGACGGGCCGGTGCTGCTGGAGGCCGACATGGGCTACCAGATCGACAATATGGAAGGGCTCGACGTCTGGACCCGCGACGACGGCGCGCTGATGGTGTCGCTGATCTCCGACGACAACCACTCGATCCTGCAGCGCAACCTCTATCTGGAATTCATCCTGCACCAGGATTGAGCCCGCCGGCTTTACGTCTTGGTGGCGATCCAGATGATATGGCGCGCGCCGCGCTTGCCGTTGGCGCGCGTACTGACCTCTTCGACCCCGAAGCCTGCCTGCTTCAGCCGCCGCGTGAAGCCGATGTCGGGGCCTTGCGACCACACCGCCAGCACGCCGCCCGACTTGAGGGCGCTGCGTGCGGCTGCGAGGCCCTGCAGGCTGTAGAGCGCGTCGTTGGATTTGTGGACGATGCCTTCCGGGCCGTTGTCGACATCGAGCAGGATGGCGTCCCAGGCCGCGGGCTGCCAGCGTATCAGCTGCCCGACATCGGTCTCCTGAATGGTGACGCGCGGATCGTCGAGACAGCCGCCAAAGATTTCGGCCATCGGACCGCGCGCCCAGGCGACAACGGCCGGCACCAGTTCAGCGATGACGATTCCGGCATCATTGGCCAATTCTGTAAGCGCGGCGCGCAAGGTAAAACCCATGCCAAGCCCACCGATCAGGATTGTTGGATGGCTATGGCCGGCAATCCGCCCGCAGGACAGTTTTGCCAGCGCTTCCTCGGAACCGCTGAGGCGGCTGTTCATGAGCTCGTTGGTGCCCAGCATGATCGAGAATTCGGTGCCGCGCCGCTTGAGGCGAAGTTCTTGTCCGCCGTCTGGGGTCTTCGCTGAATCGAGCTGGATCCACGGGATCATGATCTTTGTCCGACCAGGATCTTTTCCGAAAACGGGGTCCCACTTTTCGGGATCATGGTTTAAGCCGCAACCGCGGGCTGGCTCCAGCGGGCAGCGAGCAACCGGTAGGGTATGAGTGCGACGACGGCGATGATCAGTTTCACCGAGAGATCACCAAGCGCCCAGGAGATCCAGCGCATCGCCTCGACATGGAAGACGCCCATCAAGGGTGCGTTTTCCAACGCAAAGCCGTCGTTTGGTCCGGCGAAGGCAAAGGCAGCCGAGAAAGCGACGGTGAAGAACACGGCGGTGTCGAACACCGACCCGACCAGCGTGCCGATGATCGGCGCCCGCCACCAGCTCTGCCGGCGCAGCCGGTTGAACACGGTGACATCGAGCAGTTGCGCGGAAAGGAACGCCGCTCCGGACGCGGCCGCGATACGCACCAGCCGGTCGGCGGCGGTCTCGAATTCGATCAGGCCGTGACGGAACAGGAAGGGCGGGACAAGGATCGAGCAGATCACCGCCGTCATGAAGCCGACAAGGACGATCCGGCGCGCCACAGTGGGTCCGTAGCGGCGGTTGGCGAGGTCGGTGACCAGGAACGAGAAGGGATAGGTGAAGGCCCCCCAAGTCAGAAGGTCGGCCAGCGAGAGGCCCCCGATCTGGCCCTGCATCGGGAATTGCACGAGAATGTTCGATGCCACGACGACAAGCGCCATGGCGGCCACGAAGGGCAAATACCGCGAGAAGGAAGTCATTTTTTTATCCTGGGTAATGGAACCAGCCAAGCATCATGCCCATGCGGGCGATGCTCGCCTTCGTATGTGGGCACCGGATTGCCAAAACCTTGCGGCTTCGATCCGATGCCCCAAGGCCAACAAGATGTTGGCCAGAGGCCAACAAGATGTTGGCCAGGGCGGTCGTCCCCCGCCTTTGAACTGTTTAAGCGGCAGCCTGCTCGGCGGTCTTCTTGGCGATCTGCTTCTTCAGCAGACGGGCGCGCTGCGACAATTCCTTGACGTCGGCCTTGGCCAGGAAGGCGTCGAGACCGCCGCGATGTTCGACCGAACGCAGTGCGTTGGCCGAAATGCGCAGGCGCACATTCTGGTTCAGCGCTTCCGAAATCAGCGTCACATTGACGAGGTTCGGCAGGAAGCGACGCTTGGTCTTGTTGTTGGCGTGGCTCACATTGTTGCCGGACATGACTGCCTTGGCAGTGAGTTCGCAGGTGCGGGACATTGTTCTAACCTTCAGTTCTCGGGGTCTGCCAAACACTCAAGCCCACGCCGGGTGGCGCGCGGTTCTGGTCAGGCGGCCTTATGGAAAAAGTTGGCGTTCCATAGTTGCATTTCGCCGAGGCGTCAAGCTCCTGCATTGCCCACTGCGCGCCCGGCATTTTCATATTAAGGCCGGAATTCATCCTATAAGCGGTCTCATAGGGACATGCCAGACCGGAGTTGCCCGCCTCCGGCCGAAAATCAAGGACCCGATCCCGCCATGCTTCGTTCGTCACATGCCTTTGCCGCCATGCTTGCCGCAGCCTTGCCGTCCGCCGCGTCTGCTGCCTCGCCGCAGTCGTTCAAGGGCGAGTATACGGTGTCGTTCCTTGGACTTTCGATAGCGAAATCAACGTTTTCCAGCCGTTATGAGAACGGCGCCTACGCGATCGAAGGCAGCGTCAGCGCGGCAGGGTTGGCAAAACTGTTCGACGACACGCGTGGCACGATCTCGTCCAAAGGCACGATTGCGGGCAAGAGGATGGTGCCGCAGGCATTCCGCGCCGATTACACCTCCGGCAAGAAGGCATCGGTGGTCGACATCCGCTTTGCAAATGGCAGGGTCACCTCGACGCAGGTCGTCCCGGCGCCGGGCAAGCGCGACCCCAAGAGTTGGGTGCCGCTCGGTGCCGGCGACCTGGCATCGGTGCTCGATCCGATGGCTGCCACCGTCATCCATGCCGACAGCCTCGACCAGGTCTGCGGCCGCACGGTAAAGTTCTACGACGGCGAGATGCGCGCCGATCTGACGCTGACTTACGCTTCGAAGGGCACGATCTCGGTGCCGGGCTACAAGGGCGACACGGTTACCTGCCGGATGGGCTTCGAGCCGGTGGCTGGCTATCGCAAGGGCCGCAAGGCGCTCAACTATCTCAAGAGCAAAAGCCGCATGATGGTGACGTTTGCACCGCTCGGCCAAACCGGCGTATATGCGCCGATCCATGCCACGGTGGGCACGCAGATCGGCACCTTGACCATCAGCGCCGGACGTTTCGAAGCGGTACAATAGCCAGGCGCAGAATTGGCGCGCCACTGGAGACAGAATGGGGCGCGCAACACTGATCGGCTTTTCGGCGGTCGCCATGTGGGCGCTGCTCGCACTGCTCACCGATGCGTCGGGCCAGGTGCCGCCGTTCCTCTTGTCGGCGATCACCTTCTCGATCGGCACCGGTGTCGGGCTGGTCGCGCGGCTGTTCATGCCGGCACCCGACAAGAGCCAGAAGATACCGCCGCAGGTGTGGCTGATCGGCATTGCCGGGCTGTTCGGCTACCACTTCTTCTATTTCACAGCGCTGCGCAATGCGCCGGCTGTGGAGGCGAGCCTGATCGCCTATCTATGGCCTTTGCTGATCGTGCTCGGCTCGGCGCTGATGCCGGGCGAAAAACTGGCCTGGAACCATGTCGTCGGCGCGCTGCTCGGCCTTGCCGGCACCGTGCTGATCGTCACCAAGGGCGGGGGCCTCGCCTTCGACGCCCGTTACGCCTTCGGCTATGCGATGGCCGCCGTTTGTGCCGTGCTGTGGTCGTCCTATTCGCTGTTGTCGCGGCGCTTCCCGTCGGTGCCGACCAGCATCGTCACCTGGTTCTGCGCGGCGACCGCGGTGTTGTCGCTCGCCTGCCACCTGGCGCTGGAACAGACGGTTCTGCCTGACGGTGCCGGCCAGTGGCTGGCCGTGCTCGGCCTTGGCCTGATGCCGGTGGGGGCGGCCTTCTATGCCTGGGACATCGGCGTCAAGCGCGGCAACATCCAGGTGCTGGGTGCTGCAAGCTACGCCGCACCGCTGTTGTCGACGCTGGTGCTGATCGCGGCCGGCGTCGCCGAGCCGTCGCTGCGCATCCTCGCCGCCTGCGTGCTCATCACCGGCGGGGCCGCACTTGCAGCGAAGTCGCTGTTCCTGCGCAAACCAGCGGCTGAGAGCGGAGCCAGGGCGTCCCAAAGCAGGGCCGGGGCATGACGATGCCGTTTGCCGGCGGCATCGACGCAAATGCCAATGCGACACTGATCTTTTCGCTGGCGGCGGCGGTGATCTACGCCTTTACGCTTGGCATGCCACCAACGCTCGCCCGCTCGGCGGCAAAGACGCTCGCCGTGGCGATGCTTGCCGTGTTGGCCGGGCTGCAGGGCGGCCCGCTGCTGCTCGCCGCCGCGCTCGCCCTCAGCGCCGTTGGCGACGCATTCCTGTCGCGCGACGGTGAAAAGGCCTTCCTCGGCGGGCTGGCCAGTTTTCTTGTCGCCCACATCGTCTATGTCGCGCTGTTCCTGCGCAGCGGTGGCGGGTTGGGGGTGCTTGGCGCCGAGTCGTGGCGCGGAGCGATCGCGCTCGCTATGGCGGTGTTTGCGGCCGTCATGCTGGCGGCGCTGTGGCGGCGCGTCGGTCCCGGCCTGCGTATGCCGATCGCCGTCTATGTCGCTGCGATCCTGGCAATGGGTATCTCGGCGCTGACCACCAGCAACGTCTCCGTGATCGGCGGCGCGCTGTTGTTCATGGCATCCGACGGGCTGCTCGCCACGGAGAAATTCCTGGTGGCCGCCATCTCGCCGCACCGCGCCTGGATGCGCTTCGCCGTCTGGGCGCTGTACTACGCCGCCCAACTCGCGATCACGCTTGGGTCCCTGCTATATCCGGGCTCTTATTGAGCTACGGTTGTTTCGGCTGCCAGCCGGGTGCTGCCAGTTCGAAGGCGGCAAACTCGAAGCCCGGCGCGACGGTGCAGCCGACCAGCGTCCATTCGCCGAGGCTGCGCGCCGATTGCCACCAGCCCGCCGGCACGACGATCTGCGGCCGCTCACCGGCTGCGAGATCGATTCCAAGCACCTGCTCCACAACGGTGCTGCCTTCTTCCCACATTGCCAGTGCCAGCGGGGCGCCGGCATGGAAATGCCAGACCTCGGCGGCGTCCTTGACCCGGTGCCAGGCCGAAACCTGATGCTCCTCAAGCAGGAAATAAATGGCGGTCGAATGGCCGCGCGCGCCGCCAGTGCCATCGCGAAAGGTCTCGGCATACCAGCCGCCTTCCGGATGCGGCTTCAGCCCGAGCGTCGCGATGATTTCGGCGGAGCTGGTCATGGCGTCGACGATATCACGGGCTCTAGAAGTTGTCCTTGCGCTTGCGGATTTCGGCAAAGACCTCGGCGTCGGAAGCCTTCTCCAGCCCAAGATGCTTGCGGATCGCCGGATCGTGCCAGCGCAGGAAGGGATTGGTCGACAGTTCCTCGCCGATCGTCGTCGGCAGCGTCGGCTTGTTCTCGGCGCGCAGCTTTTCGATCCTGGCGGCGCGTTCCTTCAATGCTGAATTGGACGGGTCGACGGTCAGCGCGAAACGGGCGTTGGAGAGCGTGTATTCGTGGCCGCAATAGATGGCCGTTTCAGCTGGAAGTGCAGCCAGCTTCTTCAGCGAATCATACATTACCGGCGGCTTGCATTCGAACAGCCGCCCACAACCCAGCGCAAACAGCGTGTCGGCGGTGAACGCCACGCTCGAGGCCGGCAAATAATAGGAAACGTGGCCGGCAGTGTGGCCGGGGGTGGCGATGACTTCGATCCTTTCATCGCCAAGATGGAGAACCGAGCCGTCTTCGACGGTCTCGTCGATGCCGGGGATCTTGGCCTTTTCGGCCTCCGGGCCGACGATGCGCAGCTTGAAGCGCTCCTTCAGCGCCAGATTGGCCTCAACGTGATCCATGTGATGATGTGTGGTCAGGATCATCGTCGGCGTCCAGCCGGTGCGCTTTATCGCGGCCAAGATTGGCGCTTCCTCGGGCGCATCGATGATCGCGGTCTGGCCGCTTTTGGGGTCATGCACCAGCACGCCGAAATTGTCGCTGCGGCACATGAACTGTTCGATTTCGACCGGCATCACATCTCTCCGTTATGGCCGCAGACATAGGGCGCTTGCGGGTCGATGTCATCCCGGATGTCGAATGACATTCCCGGAATGTCGGGTCGTCGCGGCCTTTTGTTGAAACCTGGCGACATCACGGCTACATCCCTGCCATGCATTCCGACATCGTCGATCTTCGCTCGTTCTATTCGACAACGCTCGGCCGGTTCGCCGAGCGTTCGATCACCATGGCGTTGTCGTCGATATGGGCGGCCGTTCCCAACGAGCGGCTGGTTGGTCTGGGCTACACCTTGCCGTGGCTGGAGCGGTTCGGCAGCGACGCCGAGCGGGTCTTCGCCTTCATGCCGGCAACGCAAGGCGCGGTGGTGTGGCCGGCGACGGGGCCGACGGCGACGGCACTGGTCTTCGACGAGGAACTGCCGCTGGTCGATTCCTGCATCGACCGCATGCTGCTCGTCCATTCGCTCGAACATGTCGAGAACCCGCGTGAGACGCTGAACGAGATCTGGCGCGTGCTGTCGCCGGCCGGCCGGGTGGTCATCGTCGTGCCCAACCGGCGCGGTGTCTGGGCGCGCTTCGAGCACACCCCATTCGGCAACGGCCGGCCCTTTTCGCGAGGCCAGCTTACGGAACTGCTGCGCGAGGCCAATTTCACGCCCGCCGCCTGGTCCGATGCGCTGTTCTTTCCGCCATCGCGGCGCCGTTTCATGATGCGCTTCCACAATGTACTGGAGCGCGCCGGCCGGCGGCTGTGGCCGATCTTTTCCGGGGTCATCGTGGTCGAGGCGCAGAAGCGGCTCTATCAAGGCGTGCCGGTGGCGCAGCGCGCATCGCGCCGCGTCTTCGTGCCGGTGCTGTCGCCGCATGGCGCCACCCGGCTTGGCCGTCACAAAGCGGATGCCAAGCCCTTGGCTGCGCGGGTGACGGCTTCGTGATCGCGGCAAGCGTGCCTGACGTCGTTTCCCTGCCTATCTGTCGCAAGCAGACCGACAGCCCATCCGGCAGCTCATACGAACGCCTGTCAAGTTTCTCCATCCGGTTGCAGCACTGACGCAAGGACCTCGGCCATGGCTGATCAACCGGACAATGCCGCCGCCGTTCAGCCGGTTGCCGTGGCGGTCGAGGCCAGCAGCCTGCACGATCAGGTGATGACGATCCGGCGGGCGCTTGCGGGATCGCCGGTTCGCAGATGGTTGCTGTGGACATCGGTCGGCATCATGGCCGTGATCATCGCAACGTCGATCGGCCAGGTTCTGCTCAACCGCTGGAACCAGCCTTTCTACGATGCGCTTGCCCGCCGCAACATGGCGGCCTTTTTGCACCAGCTCCTCGTCTTCGCGGCCATAGCCGGGGGACTTCTGGTGCTCAATATCGGCCAGACCTGGCTCAACCAGATGATCAGGCTCAAGCTGCGCGAGGCGCTGACGCTGGATCTGATCGATCAATGGATGCGGCCGGCGCGCGCCTTCCGTCTGGCCAATGCCGGCGCCATCGGCGTCAATCCCGACCAGCGCATGCAGCAGGACGCCGCGCATCTGTCCGATCTGTCAACCGATCTCGGCGTCGGCCTGCTGCAGTCGTGCATCCTGCTCGTGTCCTTCGTCGGCGTGCTGTGGGAGCTGTCCTCGGGCTTCGTGTTCCACATCGGCGGGACCTCGCTGGCCATACCGGGCTACATGGTCTGGGCCGCCATCCTTTACGCCGGCATCGCCTCCTGGCTGAGTTGGCTGGTCGGGCGGCCGCTCATCCGCCTGAACAGCGACCGCTATACACGCGAAGCCGAGCTGCGCTCCTCGATGGTGCGCGTCAACGAGAATGTCGATGCCATCGCGTTGTATCATGGCGAGGCCGACGCCAGGCGGCGGCTCGAACTCGATCTCGGCACGGTGCTGGGCGCCATGCGGCGCATCTACACCGCCCAGATCAACCTGTCCTGGGTGACCGACACCTATGGCTGGATCACCGTCGTGGCGCCCATACTGGTTGCTTCGCCTGTCTATTTCTCAGGTGATATCAGCTTTGGCGGGCTGATGATGGCGGTCGGCGCATTCAACCAGGTCCACTCCTCCTTGCGCTGGTTCATCAACAACATCGGCAGCATTGCCGATTGGCGCGCCACGCTGATGCGCGTGGCCGATTTCCGCATCGCGCTCGATGAAACCGATGCGTTGCACGACACCGAAAAGCGCATCGCCTTCGGCCAAAACGTCAGTGGCAGCCTGACTTTCGAGAAGCTCGAAGTGGCCTCGCCGGAGGGCTGCACCAGGCTCGCCGACCCGCATGTCGAAATCCGCCCCGGCGAGCGCGTCATGATCACCGGCGATCCCGGTGCGGGCAAGACGCTGTTCTTTCGTGCCATTGCCGGCCTGTGGCCATGGGGAAGCGGCCGGATCGGCCTGCCGGCGGGAGAAACCCCCATATTCGTGCCGCGCGTGCCTTATTTTCCGGTCGGCACATTGCGCGAAGTCCTCGATCACCCGAACGGCCCCGCGCCGGCGGACGATGCCGACATTTCGGCGGTGCTGGCCGAGGTCGGTCTGGGACGGCTATCCTCATCGCTCGACCGCGCCGGGCGTTGGGACCATGAGTTGGGCGATGACGAACAGCGCTCGCTGGCCTTCGCCAGGCTCGCGTTGCGGCAGCCGAAATGGGTGATCATCGACGAGGCGCTGGATGCATTCGACGGCCCATCGCTAAGACGCGTGCTGTCGATGCTCGAGAAGCGTTTGCCGGCGACAGCGATCCTCAACATCGGGCGCGGCCAGCACAACGACCACTTCTTCCCGCGCGCGTTGACGATCGTCAAGGATTCCGGTGCGCCAGCGCTGAAGCCCGCCCGCGTCAGAGCCGGCGCGATCGAACCGCCGCCAGTCGCCGCCCGCGGCAAGAAATGACCTGATATCCGGACGGGGAAGCAA
>NZ_RZPB01001440.1:0-561 GCF_003998535.1 Mesorhizobium sp. M7A.F.Ca.AU.002.02.1.1
GAATCAATTGGCATTTCGCGAGCCGGTGAATGCATGACAGGGCGGAGGCCACGATGCTTGCGCCAAACTGGGGTCCGGTTCCAGGCCTGAAGCTTCCGGCCCCGAAAGCCGTCCTTTACGCCTGCGATCATTTCCGTTCCGCATTGTCTTGCCGACCCACCAGTCGAGATGCGCTGAAACGACCTCGCCGGGCAGCAACTTATCATTTGAACCTAATCGATGTGCCGCAAGTCCGACCTTCATTCTTCAGTTCACAGGCTAGCGTTGCCAAAATCGGCGTGCCGCCTAACCGGCGCCGCACCGTGACCTGTCAGGATGCTATGCAGGCGCGAGGCAGAAGCTGGCTCGAGGCCGCCGGCCTGGTGCTGGTCCGGCAGCGGCCGGGCTCGGCCAAAGGCTTCATGTTCCTCTGGAGGATGAGACGGGTGCGGCAAACGTCGTCGTCTGGGTCAAGATCTCTCGAGAAATTCCGGCGCGTGCTTCTTGCTTCGGCCATGCTCGGCGTCCGCGGACGCATCCGACGGAAGAGGAGGTGGTGCACCTCGTCGCCCACGAGCCTGT
>NZ_RZPB01001441.1:0-559 GCF_003998535.1 Mesorhizobium sp. M7A.F.Ca.AU.002.02.1.1
TCCCCAGGCGGTGTAGCCGGAAATGCCGGCGACGACCGCGCCGGCGTCGTCGCGCACGAACACCGCAAGCGCATGCCTTTCGGACGCGCCGACATCGCCGTCGTTGAACGCCGTCAGCCTTTCGCTGAGAAAAGTGAGGTCTTGCGGCGAGGGATTTGCCGTCGTTTGCAGTGTCGTGTTCATCGCTTTTCCGAGATGGGTTGCGTATCGGCATCGCCGCCATTGCGAAATTCGGACGCGGCAATGCCGTAGCGCTTGAGCTTGTCATAAAAGGTCTTACGCGGCACGCCGAGCACGTCGATGGCGGCGCGCACGTCGCCGCCATGGTCGCGTAGCGCATCGCGGATCAGTTGCGCCTCATAGTGGCCGACCCGTTCGGGCAATGCTGCCGCAGGCTCCGGCGAATGCGCGCGAACCGTTTTCATCTCCTCGTCCGGGCCGAGACCGAGCGCGACGCGATCGGCGAAATGGGCGAGCTCGCGCACATTGCCCGGCCAGTCATGCGACTGGAGATGATCGCTGACGGCTGCATTCACTTTGGCGACAGGGAGGCCAAACC
>NZ_RZPB01001442.1:0-559 GCF_003998535.1 Mesorhizobium sp. M7A.F.Ca.AU.002.02.1.1
GAGACAGGTATTTTCGGTGCGCCCTGCTCGCCTTGCCGCTTGGCTTCCAGCAGGCCGGCGCTGAACGGCGTCATCCAGACCGGCGCCTTCAGCTTCGGCCATGTGTCGAGCAGCGCGCCGTAATGGTCTTCATGCGCATGCGTGATGATGATGCCGCGCAGATTGGCGAGGTTCTCCTCGATGAAGCGTGTGTCGGGCAGCACCAGGTCGACGCCCGGCAGGCTGGCATCGGGGAAGGTCACTCCGACATCGATGACGATCCATTCGCGCGCGCTGGGCGGCCCGTAGCCGTAAAGAGCGAAGTTCATGCCGATCTCGCCGACGCCGCCGAGCGGCACGAAGACGAGTTCGGCGTTTTCCGCTTTCGCCATGATTTTTCCCTTCCTGGCCCTCAGGCCAAGCTCAAAAGCAATTCCGGGAAAAGTGTGTAACGGTTTTCCCACCGGAGTTGCGCAAAAACAAACAGTTAGAACCGTTCATGAACGGCCCTATGCCCTGGCCGAAGCGACCGCGCCGAAATGCACATCGCCGGCGGCGATCGTCCGAACCGAACCTTCAT
>NZ_RZPB01001443.1:0-557 GCF_003998535.1 Mesorhizobium sp. M7A.F.Ca.AU.002.02.1.1
GGCCTGCTGGCGGCGATCGAAAACAGCGTGTAGGAGTTGCCGCTGGCATAGGCCGCCTCACCCGTATAGGTGAAGAAGGTCAGGAACAATCCGCCGATCGCCGCCGTGGTGCTCGGCGGGGTTTCGCTGTTCGGCGGCAAGGGCAGCGCCATCGGCGCCATCTTCGGCGCACTGGCTTTCCGCACGATCGGCGACCTGTTGTTCGTCTTCGATTTCGATCCGCTCTGGCAGCCGCTGTTCCAGGGCGTTATCCTGCTGGTCGCCGTCAGCCTCGGCGCCTTCGCCCTGTTTCGGGTCCGCAACCGGCTGGAGTGGTTCCTGTGAGCGAAACGACGCTTGGCGGCATTGCCGGCCGCATGCCAAGATTCATCCGCCGCGCCGATCCGGCGGTGCTGACGGCCTTTGCCTGCATCGTGCTTTTGCTGTTCTTCGGCAGCCTCTATTCCAGAAGCTTCCTGTCGCCTGAATATCTCCTGCAGCAGCTCAAGGTGGCTTCATTCCTCGGCGTTATCGCGACAGGCATGATGCTGGTCATCCTGCTCGGCCAGATCGACCTG
>NZ_RZPB01001444.1:0-557 GCF_003998535.1 Mesorhizobium sp. M7A.F.Ca.AU.002.02.1.1
GGGGCAAAGCTCGATGCCGTCTTTTCCATGCCGGGCGCCGGCAGGGCGTCGATGCGGTAGACATAGTCGACCACGGCACTGCCGACATGGACGAGACGGCCGCTCATTCCGCCGCGTCCTTGCCGGAACCGATTTTCGCCATCCTGGCTGCCACGAGATCGGCGGCGAGCGCGCGAGCCTCCGACATGTCGAGGCCGACAAGCCGGGCGATATGCTGTTGCGGCAATCGGGAAAAACCGCTGCAGGCGCCGGCCATGCCGGCAGCGATGGCGCCGATCGTATCGGTGTCGCCGCCGAGATTGGCGCTGATGACGGCTGCTTGCCATGGGTCGCCACGCGCGACTTCCAGCACGGCGAAGGCCGCCGGAACGGATTCCTGGCTGGCGACGCCGGTGCCAACCAGATCGGTGATCAGCCGGATCGCATCCCTGATCGCCTTGCCGTGTACGATGTCTTGCGCCCAGACGATGCGCGCGGCGATGTCGCCGCCGGTCACCCAATGTCCGAGTGTCGCCCCTCGCCTCGCCGCCGCGACCGCGCTGGCGGAAGCGTCGCGC
>NZ_RZPB01001445.1:0-556 GCF_003998535.1 Mesorhizobium sp. M7A.F.Ca.AU.002.02.1.1
CCGAGGCCTATCGCAATATTGCTTGAAGACATTTTCCCTGCCGGACAGGGCTTCCGGTGCACGAAATCGTTGCAAAGGACGGGTTGCTTCCCATATTCCGGCCACGGGCTTGGAAATGCCGTCAAAGCATTGTATTGAGCCGCCTCCAATTCACCGGTCGTGTCCGCGGCCGGGCAAGGCCTTGCCAGGATAAACTATGGAAACCGTACTGATCGTCATCCATCTCATGGTCGTGCTCGCCCTTGTCGGCGTGGTGCTGCTGCAGCGTTCCGAAGGCGGTGGCCTCGGCATCGGTGGCGGGTCCGGCTTCATGACCGCGCGTGGTGCGGCCAATGCGCTGACGCGTGCGACGGCGATCCTGGCGGCTGCCTTCTTCGCCACCTCCTTGACCCTGTCGATCGTCGCCCGCTACGGCGAAAAGCCGATCGATATCCTGGACCGCGTGCCGGCGACCTCGGACGGCGCCGGCAAAGGCGTGCTCAACCAGTTGCCTGGAACCACAACTCCGGCGCCCGCGGGCACCACCACGCCGACGCCGCCTTCCGGCAACGATGCT
>NZ_RZPB01001446.1:0-554 GCF_003998535.1 Mesorhizobium sp. M7A.F.Ca.AU.002.02.1.1
GGATTAAAATCCCCACATGTTCCGTAAACAGGACATGAAACCGCCGATGCCACGCTTTGACATCATAGGACAGCTCGGTTCGCTGCGCCGCTATGCGCGCTCGCTGACGCGCGACAGCACCGACGCCGAGGACCTTGTCCATGACGCGCTGGTGCGCGCTTATGAGCGGCGCAGCACCTTCCGCTCCGGCGGAAACCTGCGCGCGTGGCTGCTGTCGATCGTCCACAACACCTTCATCGACAGGATGCGGGCCCGCAAGTCCGAGGCGTCGCGCGTCGAACAGGCTGGATACCTGGCCGACGGCAGCACGCCGGCACCACAGGAACATTCGGTGCGCCTGGCGCAGGTGCGCCAGGCTTTTTTCAGCCTGCCGGAAGAACAGCGTTCAGCGCTGCACCTCGTCGCTATCGAAGGCCTCTCCTATCAGCAGGCCGCCGATGCCAGCGGCGTGCCGCTCGGCACGCTGATGTCGCGCATCGGCAGGGCGCGCGCCGCGCTGCGCGAGATGGAGGAGCCGGCGAAGGCAAAAAACCACCTCAGGATCGTTGGAGGCC
>NZ_RZPB01001447.1:0-553 GCF_003998535.1 Mesorhizobium sp. M7A.F.Ca.AU.002.02.1.1
CTATGGTGGCGCCGCCGGTGAAATTGGTCCAATCGCCGTCGCGCTTCAGGTCGACGCCGATGCCGCTGATTTCGGTGGTTCCGGAAGTGACGCTGTCAGCCTTTATCGAACCGGCGATCGCCGGCGCCTTGAGATAATTGGCGATCAGCGCATTGACGGTGATGGCCTTGGCCGTCACGTCGCCACGCGCGATCGAAGTGCTCTTCGCATCGATCGCGACGGAGGGCGCGTCGCCCTCCTTGGCAAAGCCGATGGTGCCGTCGATGTCGCCCGTCACCGCCTGGCCGGCGAGTGCGGCCAACTGGTCGATAGCGGGCGCGTCGAGCGTCAGCGTGCCGAGCGGCATGTACTTGTCGTCCAGCGCGAGATCGCCCGAGACCTTGTTGTCGCCCAGCGAGACCAGGAATCCGTTGATCGAACGCTTGCCCTCGCTTGTCACCAGTGCTGCCTTGATATCGAGCGGCTGGTCGTTGACGGAGCCGGTCAGCGATACGTTGGCGGCGGGACTGGTGATATCGGCCTTGCCGCTCGCCGTCAGCTTGATGCTCTTCAC
>NZ_RZPB01001448.1:0-549 GCF_003998535.1 Mesorhizobium sp. M7A.F.Ca.AU.002.02.1.1
ACAGGTCCAAGAGAAGGCGG
Source organism: Mesorhizobium sp. M7A.F.Ca.AU.002.02.1.1 (assembly GCF_003998535.1). Classification (NCBI taxonomy): domain Bacteria; kingdom Pseudomonadati; phylum Pseudomonadota; class Alphaproteobacteria; order Hyphomicrobiales; family Phyllobacteriaceae; genus Mesorhizobium; species Mesorhizobium sp. M7A.F.Ca.AU.002.02.1.1. The sequence goes on from NZ_RZPB01001448.1 coordinate 21, forward strand.
CAGCGCCAGGCGCCGCCGCTTGATGGTCAAAGGCCGAACGATCAGTTCGAAACCGGGCTGGTGTCAGCCAACGTGGTGACGTCGGGCGCTTCCTTGATCAGTCCCATCTGCAGCAGCAGTTCGCCAGCGGTCTTGGAAAAGTCCTGGAATTCCTTGGTGAAGAACTGTTTGTTCTCCGCCCGGTCGGCCCATTTCAGGTATTTCGCCGAATCCTCGAATTCCTTGGCCGACTGTTTCACGTCGGCACCCATGGTCTCGTAGGATTTCTGCGGATCGCTCTTGATCAGGTCGAGTGCATCAAAATAGCTGTCGGCCAGCGCCTTGGCGGCATCCGGATTGGTTTTCAGGAATTCGGGTGTGCAGCCCACCGTGTCGAGCACCATCGGGTAGTCGAGCGTCGTCGCCAGGATATGGCCCTGGTCCGACTTGTCGCGCACCGCCGAGATGAACGGCTCGTAGGTGACGGCGGCGTCGTTCTGCCCGGCGAGGAAAGCTTGCGCCGCCGCATCAGGCTCCAGATTGACGACGG
>NZ_RZPB01001449.1:0-549 GCF_003998535.1 Mesorhizobium sp. M7A.F.Ca.AU.002.02.1.1
AGGAGCTTCTTGTAGTTCTTCTCGGTCACCGCTTCCTGGACGAAGGTGATGCCGCGCTCGTCGAGCAGCTTGCGGTCGGTGTCGCGCGGATCGATAACCGTCATGCGCGACTTGTCGAACTTGAAATGGCGTTCGATCAGCGGCAGCGTTCCCCGGCCGATCGAGCCGAAGCCGATCATCACGACAGGGCCGCTGATCTCACCGTAAACGGGCCAGTTTTCATTCGCCATTTTATCGAGCACTCCTTCAAAGCCCAGGAAACTGGGAAAACGCACACACAAAACCGGGCATCTTTGCCCGGCGGCCATGCGCTACATCACAGATCATTGTCACAAACCAGCGAAAAGCGCCAACCAGCGATCAGTCGTCATTGGCCATGTGGTTAAGGACCGTCATCAGCCGATCACGGTCCGATGTCAGGCCCTTGTAGTCGAGCTGGGCGAGATCGAGTGCTTCGAGCTGGGCGGCGAAAGACACCGCGAGCTTCGCCCGATCAGGGTGCCTGGCCAGCACGGCGAGCGGATCGAGATGGATGCGGATGGTGAACAG
>NZ_RZPB01000144.1:0-10386 GCF_003998535.1 Mesorhizobium sp. M7A.F.Ca.AU.002.02.1.1
ACGAAGGGCAGCACATCGTCGATCACGCCCGGGCGGCTCCAGTCGCCGGGACGCAGCGGTGATGTGCCGCTATCGCCGGTATTGGCCATCACCGCCCAGTTCGTCAGCCTGGTCTCTTCGCGATCCGGCTCGATCGGATAATAGACGAACTTGGCGAAATTGCCGCCGGCAACCGCCATGGTGCGCCCGTCGCGCCAGACCGGCCACGGCGTGGCGCCGCGCCACAGCATCGTGCCGTTCCAGATCGGCGGCCCTTCTTCGGGATAGAGCACGGCCCTGACGGCGGAATGAATCCCGTCGGCGCCTATGAGCAGGTCGCCATGGGCCTCGCCGCGCGAGCCGTCATGCCGGCGGAAATGCGCCACGACCTCGCCCTCGTTCTGCTCGAAGGCATCGACACGGCTTGCCGTGCTGATGACGTCGCCGCCAAGCCTGTTCACCACGGCCCGGTGAATCAGCCCCAGCAGCCTGCCGCGATGAATGCTGATTTGCGGAACCTCATAGCCGGCATCGATGCCCCGCAATTCCTGCCATACGATCTGGCCGAAGCGGTTGGTGTAGACAAGCTCGCGTGTCCTCACCCCCTCCGCGTCGAGCGCCGGCATCAGCCCAAGCCCGGCCAGCGCCTTGACAGCGTGAGGCAGCATGTTGATGCCGACGCCAAGTTCGCGGATGTCGTCGGCCCGCTCGAAAAGTTCGACCTCGATGCCTGCCTCATGCAGGAACAGAGCAGTGGTGAGGCCGCCGATACCGGCCCCGGCGATCAATGCTTTCATCAGTCACTCCCTTGCCGTGAAAAGTCCCCCCGAGCCGGCCAGATGCCCGTCGACTTCGCGACGTCACGGCGATGCGCGTGGCCGGGGATATTCGAGTTGCATGGCGACGAGGTCTGCCGTGCGGGCACCATGGCGGGCAGCGATGGCGCGCAGCGTTTCGTCCAGGACTTTTGCCGGTCTCCAGATGGCTTGACGACGAGGCTACCGGCGTTAGGTTTCGTCCGAAATGACATAAATCGGGCGAATACTGCCATGCGCAGGCACGTTGCCGTCGTCGTTCACCCCGGTTTCCAGCTTCTGGATGCGGCCGGGCCGACAACCGTCTTCGAGATTGCGGAGCGCTGCCGCCCGGACAGCTATGAGTTGGTTTTGCTGTCGCCCGGCGGCGGCGACGTTGAAAGCTCCTCTGGCCTGAAGCTTCTCACCAGACCTCTGCGCGACGGCCCTTTCGACACCGTCATCGTATCGGGCGGCGAAATCATCCGTTCCATCGAGGCGATGGACGAGATCGTCGCCTGGTTGAGGCGCGTGCCGGCGCGGCGCACCACCAGCGTCTGCACCGGCGCGTACCTGCTGGCACGGGCGGGATTGCTCGACGGCCGCCGCGCCACCACGCACTGGGCCAGCAGTCACGACTTCCACCGCCGCTACCCGAAGGTCAGGCTGGATGCCGAGCGTATTTTCATCAGGGATGGCGACATCTGGACGTCGGCCGGCATCTCGGCCGGAATAGACCTGGCGCTTGCCCTCGTCGAAGATGACCTTGGCGCTGAAGTGGCGCGCCGCACCGCACAGCAGATAGTCATGCACCAGCGCCGGCCGGGCGGCCAGTCGCAATTCTCGGCCTTCGTCGAACTGGGCGGGCGAACCGGCCGCTTCGCCGCGCTGATCGAGTGGGTGCGGGCAAACCTGGCCGAACCGCTGACCGTCGAATGCCTGGCCGATCACGCGGCCATGAGTCCCCGCAACTTCGCCCGCGCCTTCACGTCCGAGACCGGCGTCACGCCGGCAAAGGCGGTAGAGCGCATGCGCCTCGATACGGCCCGCACGGCGATCGAGACCAGCCATCTCCCGCTTGAGCGCATCGCCGAAGCCGCCGGTTTTGGCGATCCCGGACGCATGCGGCGTGCCTTCCTGCGTACCCTTGGCCAGCCGCCGCAGGCGTTTCGGACGGCCGCCGAACACAGGGGGCTTCAGTGGGGCAGCCAAGCAGCGGCTCTGCCGGCTTAAACGCCGTTCCGGTCCAAAAGCGGACAAAACCGAATGAGCGCACTTGATCCAGACCGAAGTTTCACGAAAATCATTCCAAAGCCGGTTGCTGCCATTCAGTGCGCCACTTTCGGCCTGTTGGACTGGATATTGCGGCGCCTGGCCCAATCGCCGCAGACGACGAACCGGATAGCCATTATGAGGAGACTGTTTATAACGGTCGCTGAAATCGCGATGACCAAGGGGAGACGATGCGCTACATACGTCCGCTTTCAATAGAAGATGCCGTTGGCCAGTTGGCCGGGTCGGCTGGTACGGCCGCCATCCTCGCCGGAGGCAGCGACCTCCTGGTCAGGATGAAGGGCGGCTTTGCCGAACCAGAGTTGATCGTCGACATCAAGGCGATCGATGGCTTGAGCGAGATCCGGGAAACGGCTGAAGGCTTCAGCATCGGCGCCGCGGTCCCTTGCGCCGTCCTGGGAGAGAACACCGCCCTCAAGAAGGCATGGCCTGGTGTCGTCGAGGCGGCCAAGCTGATCGGCTCCAAGCAGGTGCAGGGCCGCTGCACCATCGTGGGCAATCTCTGCAACGCATCGCCGGCCGCCGACAGCGTGCCGGCGCTGGTTGCCGCCGGCGCCAGGGCAGTGGTCGTCGGGCCGGCGGGCCGGCGCACGATCCCCGTGCAGAGCGTGCCGACCGCGCCGGGCAAGACGTCGCTGGCCAAAGGCGAGATCATCGAGGCGATCCTGCTCGACAAGCGCGAGCCGCGGTCTGGCGATGCCTATCTGCGTTTCATTCCACGCACCGAGATGGACATCGCGGTGGTCAGCGCCGGGGTGAACCTGACGCTCGACGAGCACGGTGTCGTCAAATCGGCCCGCGTGGCGCTGGGCGCCGTGGCGGCGACGGTGCTTCTGGTCGAAGAGGCCGCGGAGGTGCTCGTCGGCTCCAGGCTGGAAGAGGCGACGCTGGAGCGGCTCGCCAAGGTCTGCGCGGGGGCCTGTCGTCCCATCGACGACAAGCGCGGCACTATCGAATTCAGACGAAAAGTTGCGGGTGTGCTGGCCCAGCGGGCCGCCACATCAGCCTATGCACGTGCAGGAGGCAAATGATGGCTGGAATTGCAGTTTCAACGACAATCAACGGCGATGCTGTCGAGTATCTGTGCCAGCCCGACGAGACGCTGCTCGACGTCCTGCGCGATCGGCTGGGGCTGACGGGCGCCAAGGAAGGCTGCGGCACCGGCGACTGCGGCGCCTGCTCGATCATCCTCGATGACCGGTTGGTGTGCTCATGCCTGGTGCTCGGCGCCGAGGCTGAAGGCCGTCGCGTCGAGACCATCGAGGGCATGGCGCATGGCGATACGCTGCACCCGCTGCAGCAGAAATTCCTCGAGCACGCCGCATTGCAATGCGGCATCTGCACTCCGGGCTTCCTGATCGCGGCCAAGGACCTCCTGGCCAAGAACCCCGACCCGACCGAGGAGGAAATCCGCTTCGGCCTTGCCGGGAACCTCTGCCGCTGCACCGGTTACGACAAGATCGTGCGCGCCGTCCAGGATGCGGCCATCGTGATGAAGGGAGCCTGAGATGAATTTCGATCCACGTTTTTCCGGACGTAAATTCGCCTCCGTCGGCACACGTCCGATCCGTCCCGACGGCATCGACAAGGTGACGGGCCGCGCGCGCTACGGCGCCGACTTCAACATGGCCGGCCAGCTGGTCGGGCGCGTTCTGAGAAGCCCGCACGCCCACGCCAGGATCGTCAAGATCGACACGTCGAAAGCGGAAAAGCTCGCCGGCGTCAAGGCGGTGATCACCGCGGCCGACCTGCCCGACCTCACCGATGGCGATGCCGCCATGTACGACGTCCTCGACAATTGCATGGCGCGCACGAAGGCGCTCTATGACGGCCACGCGGTGGCCGCGGTCGCCGCGATCGACGCCCGCACCGCCAGGCAGGCGCTGAAGCTCATCGAGATCGAGTACGAGCTTTTGTCGCACGTCACCGATGTCGACGAGGCGGCGAAGCACACGGCGCCCTTGATCAATGATGCCATCTTCACCGAGGGCCTTGAGGAAAAGCCGGTAAAACCCTCCAACGTCACCAAGCGCAGCCAGTTTGGCCATGGCGATGTCCATCAGGGTTTCGGGCACGCCGACTTCATCGTCGAGCGCTCCTTCAAGACCGAGCAGACGCACCAGGGCTATATCGAGCCGCATGCCTGCGTGGCGAATTTCAGCTCCGACGGCACCGCCGACCTCTGGGTGTGCACGCAGGGCCATTTCGTCTACCGCCAGCACTGCGCCCAGCTGCTTGGCATGGAAGCCTCGAAACTGCGCGTCACCTCCTCGGAGATCGGCGGCGGTTTTGGCGGCAAGACCCATGTCTGGGCCGAGCCGGTGGCGCTGGCGCTGTCGCGCAAGGCAGGACGGCCGGTGAAGCTGGTGATGACCCGCGACGAGGTGTTCCGCGCCTCGGGCCCGACCAGCGCCACCTCGATCGACGTCAAGATCGGCGCCCGCAAGGACGGCACCATCACCGCCGCCGAAGCGACGCTGCGCTACAGCTGCGGCCCGTATGCCGGCTCCTGGGCCGAGATCGGCGCCATGACCGCGTTCGCCTGCTACAAGCTCGATAACGTCAAGACGGTCGGCTACGAAGTGCTGGTCAACCGGCCGAAGACCGCGGCCTATCGCGCGCCTTCCGCACCCATGGCAGCCTTCGCGGTGGAAAGCGCCGTCGACGAGCTGGCCAAGAAGATCGGCATGGACCCGGTCGACTTCCGGATCAAAAACGCCGCGCAGGAAGGCACACGGTCCTCCTACGGTCCGGTCTACGGCCCGATCGGCATCGGCCCGACGCTCGAGGCGGTGAAGAGCCATCCGCACATGAAGGCGCCGCTGGGCAAGAACCAGGGCCGCGGCATGGCTTGCGGCTTCTGGTTCAACTTCGGCGGCCAGACCTGCACCGACCTCAACATCGGCATGGACGGCTCGGTCTCGCTTGCCGTCGGCACGGTCGACGTCGGTGGTTCGCGCGCGTCGCTGTCGCTGGTGGCGGCGGAGGAACTCGGCATCGACTATTCCCAGGTCAAGGCGATCGTCGCCGACACGTCCAGCCTCGGCTACAACGACATGACGGACGGCAGCCGCGGCACCTTCTCGTCTTCCATGGCAACGATCTCGGCCGCCCGCAATGCGATCAAGATCCTGCGCGAGCGCGCCGCGCAGATGTGGGACATTGCCGTCGACGACGTGGTCTGGGAGAAGGGCCACGCGATCGCCAAGGGCGAGAAGCACGGCAATCTCGGCAAGCTGTCGCTGAAGGAGATCGCGGTCGAGTCGGGCAAGACCGGCGGGCCGATCGCCGGCCACAGCGAGCTCGTCGCCGATGGCGCCGGCGTCTCCTTCGCCACCCATATCTGCGATATCGAGGTCGATCCCGATACCGGCGCCGCCAGGGTCATCCGCTACACGGTCGTGCAGGATGCCGGCAAGGCGGTGCACCCGACCTATGTCGAGGGCCAATACCAGGGTGGTGCCGCGCAAGGCATCGGCTGGGCGCTCAACGAGGAGTATATCTACGGCAAGGACGGGCGGCTGCAGAACGCCGGCTTCCTCGATTACCGCATCCCGGTCTGCTCGGACCTGCCGATGATCGACACCCAGATCCTCGAAATCCCCAACCCCAACCACCCTTACGGGGTGCGCGGCGTCGGCGAGACGTCGATCGTGCCGCCGCTGGCGGCGATCGCCAATGCGGTGTCGAATGCCGCGGGCGTGCGCATGACGCACATCCCGATGTCGCCGCCGCGCATCCTTGCCGCGATCGAGGCGGAACGGGAATGGTCGAAGTAACGCTCTGGGGCTCGCTCGCCGCGACCGCCGGAGGCAACAGCAAGGTCGAGATCGAGGCCAAGGACATAAGGGAGCTGTTCAGGAAGCTGGCTGAACAGTATCCCGGCCTCGAGCCCTTGATCGACAAGGGCATCGCCGTTGCGATCGACGGGACGATCTATCGCGATACGTGGTCGAAGAAGCTGCCGGAGGGGGCGGAGATTTTTCTGCTGCCGCGATTGGCGGGGGGATAGGCGGACACATGGCAGGGTAAAAGGTGCACTGTCACCGTAATTCCCGTAATTCTAAGAAGGCCAAAAACCGCTGTTGGATTCGACCGGGAGGAGGGTCTGATTTGCGCCCCATGCCGGTCATCGCCACGGCTCATCGCCTCTTCTCACGAGCGGACATCTTCGCGACTAGGCTGAAGCTCGCTCGGCGCCGAGAACCCGCAGCGGAATGTCATGGACTCGATGGTCGGCCCTCTCATCTTTCCGTCCGCCCACCGCATATGCGCGACGTCGAAAACCCCGGGAAGGATTGCGTTGGAGCGGCGCTGATCAGACTGGTTGCGCCTCTTCAGTGTGGCGTGCGTTCCAATGGCGCAGCAGGACCGGGACCAAAAGCGCCACGCCGAGTAGCGAGGAATAGAGTTCGGGTGCCACCAGAAGCAGGGCGGCGAACACGAGCAGCACGTTTTCCCATGGGCGTGTGCGCACCAGAAGATAGCGCGATAGCGCGGCGCCCAGGCAGGTGATGCCCAGCACGCAGCCGAAAAAGGCGAGGAAGAAGTTCGGCCAGGTGAAATCCTTCGTCACCAGCAGCAGGGACGGTGAGAAGACGAAAACGAAAGGAACCAGTGCCTTACCCATCCCCAGCCGGAAGGCGGTGTTGCCGGTCTTGAACGGGTCCGCCCCCGCCATGCCAGCGGCGGCGTACGCCGCCAGCGCCACCGGTGGCGTGATGTCCGCCAGCACTCCGTAATAGAACACGAAGAAGTGAGCGACGATCGGCTCGGTGCCGAGCATGACAAGCGCCGGCGCCGCGATCGTCACCATAATGATGTAGTTCGCGGTCGTCGGGATGCCGCAGCCCATCAGGATGCAGACGACGCCAGTCATGATCAAGGTGAACAATAGGGTCAGGCCCTGGGCCGAGAAGATCGCCTCGGGGATGAAGGTGCCGAAGAGAAGGGAAAGGTGTCCGGCCGTCGATGTGACGATGTAGGACAGCTTGAAGCCCACTCCGGTCAGGGTGACGACGCCCACGACGATGCCGACGGTTGCGGCAGCGGCTCCGACTGCGAGCGCATATTTGGCGCCGTCGCGCAGACACGTCACGATGTCGGCGACCGACATGCGCCGGCGCGGATTGAGCAAGCCGACGAGAATACACAAGGTGATGCCCCAGAAGGCGGCCATGTAGGGCGTGTAGCCCGAGAGCAGCACGCCGATAAGAACGACGAGCGGGATGATCGTCGGCCAGTCCCGCTTCAGCGCCTCGACGACATCGGGCATCTCGTCCGGCCTGAGCCCCCTGAGGCCGGTTCGCTTGGCCTCGAAATGCACCTGCATGAACACGCCAAAGAAGTGCATGAAGGCGGGCACGATGGCGGCAAGGATGATGGTCGTGTAGGGCAGTTCGAGAAATTCGATCATCAGGAAGGCCGCTGCGCCCATGATCGGCGGCGTCACCTGACCGCCGGTCGAGGACGCCGCTTCCACCGCTGCGGCGAAATGTTTCTTGTAGCCGAGCTTGATCATCGCCGGGATGGTCAGCGAGCCGACGGTAACGGTGTTGGCGACCGACGAGCCGGAAATCATGCCGAACAGCGCCGAGCCGAAGATCGACACCTTGGCGGGACCCCCGGCGTAGCGGCCGGCGACCCACGCCGCACAGTCGAGGAAGAGCTGGCCGAGGCCAATGCGGGTGGCGAAGACGCCGAACAACACGAAGTGGAAGACGTAGGTGGCGACGACGCCGAGCGCGATGCCGTAGATGCCCTGCGTCGTCAGATAAAGGTGATCGATGAGCTGGGAGACGGACGCGCCGGGGTGCACCAGAATGCTCGGCATGTACCGCCCCAACAGCGCGTAGGCCATGAAGACGACGGCGATGATGGGCAGCGGGATGCCGACGGAGCGGCGCGTCGCCTCCAGCAGAAGCAGGATGAGGATAAGGCCGAACACCACGTCGAGCGCCGTGGGATTGCCGACGCGGAAGGCAAGGTCGTCGAGCGGGATCATAGGCACGTGCATGACGACGACGACCGCAGCGATCGCCAGCAGCCAGTCGAAAAGGGGTATGCCGAGCGGCCGCAGGAGGCTGGACCGCGCGGGCTGGTCGTAGCTTTTCTTCACCAGCGGGAAGACGAGGAAGATCAGCGCCAGCACCATCGACAGGTGGATGCCCCGGTGCAGCATTTCCTGCAGCAGGCCGAAACCGGCGGTGTAGTAGTGAAACAGTGACAGCGCCACCAGGAGGAAGCCGACCAGCCAGCCCGCGACACGGGTCAGTGGCCGGAAGCGGATTTCGGAGTCGAATTTCTCCTCCAGTTCGCGAGCGCTCTCCTCATCGAACTCCATTGCGGAAAGCTTGATCTTGTCGTCATCGCTCATGGCCGGTTCCGTGTCCTGAATTTCCAGACAAAAGAGGCGGAAAGCATCCCTTCCGCCTCGTTGTTGTCAGCCGGTCCAAATGCCTCTTATTTCAGGGTGCCGACTTCCTTGTAGAATTTCTCTGCGCCGGGATGAAACGGAATGCCAGCGCTGGTAACCGCGTTCTGGAGCGTGATCAGCTTGCCCTTGGCGTGGCCTGCCTGCAGGGCCTTTTGGGTTTCGTCGCTGTAAAGCGACTTGACGATCTTGTAGACGAGGTCGTCGGTCTGCTTGGCGCTGGTCACCCATTGAGCGGCGACGGAAATGGTCTTGGTTTCGCCGACATTTTTGTAGGTGCCTTCCGGCACGGTATCGGTGGAGAAGAACTTCTGCTCGGACAGCAGCTTGTCGGCCTCGGGGCCGGTGATCGGCACCAGCGTGATGTTGTTGGTGGTGGCAAGCTCAACGATTGCGCCGGTCGGATAACCACCGACGAAGAAATAAGCGTCCATGGCGCCATCCTGCAGCCGCTCTCCGGCCGGGCCAGGCTTGAGATATTCGGGCTGCACGTCCTTTTCAGCCAGACCGTAAGCGCCAAGCACAAGTCGCGCATCGACGATGGTGCCGGAGCCCGGCTCGTCAAGAGAGACGCGTTTGCCCTTGAGATCCGCCACCGACTTAATGCCGGCGTCGGCACGCGCGACCAAATGGATCGTCTCGGGATAAAGCGTCGCGATGAGGCGCAGGTCGTCAACCTTGGGCTTGCCCTCATAGAGGCCGGTGCCCGAATGCGCCCAGTAGGCGACGTCGGATTGCGTGAAGCCCGATTCGGACGCGCCCGACTGGATGGCGCTGATGTTGGCCACCGAACCGTTGGAGGACGTGGCGGTGGCGACCAAGCCTTCGACGCCGGCCGCCCCGGTTGCCGAGATGGCGTTGGCGATCAGGCCGCCCACCGGATAGTAGGTACCGGACGTTCCGCCCGTGCCGATGCGGAAAAACGCCTGCTGCGCGCGTGCCGGCGAAAATCCGGCCGCAGCCAAAGCCAGAGCGCCCGCGCCTATGGAAAAGGTGCGGCGGTTGATCGAAATAGTCATGCTACCTCCCAGTCTAAAAACCGGCAGGATGTTGCAGCGGCCAAGGTGTTGTCAACCTGTACACGCTTTTTGAGAGCGGATCGGTCCTCGCGGGCTGGCCGTGGCGCATCCTCAATAGGTGCAAATTTTGAAGAAGCACCAAAATTCGATCTGAGCCTTTATCATTGGTTGAACGGCAGTAGTTCGCATCCTTGCGCCAAAGCTGCCTGTCTGAATTCGGCCCAAAAGCAGCCATTCACCTCAACCCGCCCCTATCTCTCCTCCACAATCCTCAAATAAACCGCCGTCACGAACAGCACGATCAGCCCGACAAGATCCGCCTTGCCCCTTCCGGCATCTGCAGGATCGTCAGCACGGTCAGGATCAGGGCGCCGAGGATGGTGCCGGTGTAGACACCGCGGCCGCCGAAGATCGAGGTGCCGCCAATGACGGCGGCCACCCCGGCGCCTTCTGCCGGAAGGCGCGGCAGGCTATGGATACTTGGTCGGCGGTACGGCAGGGTTCAAATCGCCCTGCAGTTCCTTCGGCAGCGGCAGGCTTGAGCATTGCAGGTGCACTTCGCGGGCGAACAGCTTTCGTTGCTTCTGCTCATGCTCCTTGATGGCTGCGACGAGCCCCATCGAGTATGGACCAAGCAGGACGCCGAAACCCCATCCCGGATGCTCTTTCTCGCGAGCCTCGTAATCCGAAGCCGCCCTGCGGGCCTGCTGGCATGCCGGGGAGGCCCATTTCTGGTCCTGCTGCGAAAGCGACGCCTCATAGTCGACCGGGGAGGTCGCGCACCCAGCCACTGCCGCAGTCAATGCGAGGCAGATTGCGTTTCTCATCCGAAGCCTCTCCTAAGCCTTGTGAAGGGCCTGCATAGACC
>NZ_RZPB01001450.1:0-547 GCF_003998535.1 Mesorhizobium sp. M7A.F.Ca.AU.002.02.1.1
CATCCACCTTGCCGTGACGGCTGGCGGCCGCGACGAGGCGATAGTCCTGGTCTTTCGCCAGGGCCGGCAGGTGCTGGTCGCGGACGATCTTGCCGACGCCGACGATGCCTATCTTGATGGGCTGGGACATGGCCGCTCCGTCTGTTTGATGATGGTGATGGCTTCTTATCAGAACACTTGCCCCGGGCAAGCCGAAGCCGAGCAGCCAAGCTCAGCCTTCCCTTAGCGGCAGCACATTTGTCGGCTGGGAAGGCCTCGGTCGCCGATTCGGTTCGGCAGTCGATTCGAAAGCTGGACCGGGGTCAGATCGGCACGTCGAAGGTAACGATCGACACTTCGCCTTCGAGCGCGCCCTGGAAGGCGGAAATATGCGGCTCTTCGTCGGGGATGCCGTCCATGTCGCCGATCTGGTCGAGCTCGGCCTCGGCGTAACCTTCGGCGGCAAGCGATTCGAGCGCCCGGCGCACCGCCGAATCGTCGTCGGGCGCAACCAGCATGACGTGGACGCCTTCCGGTTTGCCGCCTTTTTTCTTCCACACCCGGCCGG
>NZ_RZPB01001451.1:0-547 GCF_003998535.1 Mesorhizobium sp. M7A.F.Ca.AU.002.02.1.1
ATATCGAAACCGTCTCGCTGCACGGCCGGCCGCTCGACCTGATCCGGCCACTGCTGCAGCCAGGCGCGCGCATCCTGGCGCTGACCTCGGATGCAGAAGCCCCCGCGGCGATTGCCCGCCTGCTCGCGGAACTCGACTTCGGCGCATCGCGGCTGACGATCCTGGAGGCGTTGGGTGGGCCAAGCGAGACCCAGCGCTCGGTCCGCGCCGATGCCTTCGACCTCGAAAACCTCAATCCGCTCAACGTGCTGGCGGTCGAAGTTGAATCCGGTCCGGACGCGCGCGTGCTGCCGCTCACATCAGGCCTTGCCGATCACCTGTTCGACCATGACGGCCAGATCACCAAGCGCGAAATCCGCGCGATTACCCTGTCGGCGCTGGCGCCGCGGCGCGGCGAGTTGCTGTGGGACATCGGCGCCGGCTCCGGTTCCATCGGCATCGAATGGATGCTGGCCCACCCTTCGATGCGCACTTTTGCCATCGAGGCCGATCCGGTGCGCGCTGCCCGTATTGGCCACAACGCCGCCGCTTGTGGCGTTCCCGGCCT
>NZ_RZPB01001452.1:0-546 GCF_003998535.1 Mesorhizobium sp. M7A.F.Ca.AU.002.02.1.1
CGCCTATCTCGATGAGGCCGAACTGAAGGTCGGCCGCCAACTCAACGTGATATTGCGCAAAACGGCTGCGGCCCTGGCGGCAGGCGCCCACCAAACCGACGCAACCGAAGAGGCCAGCCGCGACCTCATCGCCGCCGGTTTCCAGAAGGTCGACTATGTCGAGGCACGCGAAAGCCTGACGCTTGCGCCATGGCGTCGAAACCGCGAAGGGCGTCTTCTCGCAGCGGCATGGCTCGGCAAAACCAGGCTAATCGACAATGTGGGGGTTCCCGCTGCCTAGCGAAGGCTCGATCCTCCGCGGCGGATTGCTGCCGCGCCTAGCTCTCGCTCTTTTGCCGGCCGGCCCTGACGATCAGGTGTCCCGCGACGATCCCAACCACCCCGGCAAAGGCTTTCACCAATGCATCGATGAGGCGTGCATGGCGACCGGGATCAATGAGCTGAAGCAGTTCCAGCATGCCGGCGATCACAGCCACAAAGATCACCACTTGATACAGTCGGTTGGGGAAGCCGACCGCGAGGGCGAAGCCTAGCAGGACATAAGCC
>NZ_RZPB01001453.1:0-544 GCF_003998535.1 Mesorhizobium sp. M7A.F.Ca.AU.002.02.1.1
GCCACCTCAGATCAGCAGCAGGCCCTTCATGCTGGCATATCCCTTCCGCCCGATGATGATGTGGTCGTGCACCGCGATGCCCAGCCGCTTGCCCGCGTCGATGATCTCCTTCGTCATCTCGATGTCGGCGCGCGATGGCGTCGGGTCGCCTGACGGGTGATTGTGGACCAGGATAATGGCAGTCGCCGAGAGTTCGAGCGCCCGCTTGATCACTTCTCGCGGGTAGACAGGCGTGTGGTCGACAGTACCCGTCTGCTGCACCTCGTCGGCGATCAGCGCGTTCTTCTTGTCGAGGAACAGGATGCGGAACTGCTCGCGCGCCTCGAAGGCCATTGCTGAGCGGCAATAGTCGAGGAGCTGCTGCCAGGACGAGAGGATCTCGCGGCCGTGGACCTCGCCGCGTGCCATGCGCTGCGCCGTTGCGGCGAGGATTTTCAGGTCGAGTGCCACCGCAGGGCCGATGCCCTTGACCTCCTGCAGCAGGCCCACCGGGGCGCCAAGCACTTCGGCCAGCGTGCCGAAGCGTGCCAGCAGCGCCTTGGCC
>NZ_RZPB01001454.1:0-541 GCF_003998535.1 Mesorhizobium sp. M7A.F.Ca.AU.002.02.1.1
TGCCGATGCCGGCAAGCACTTCCAGCACCGGCCGCATCGCCGCGGCGTTGCCGTGCTCATAGTAATGGGCACGGCCCGACAGCAGCAGCACCGGCACGCCGGCAAACAGCCCTGCCACCACTTCGCCGGCGTGCCCGGTGACACCGCTTCTGGGAAAGCCGGGCAGGTCGGCATAGGAGATGCGGATCGGGTCCTCGATCTGGTCGACCAGACCGCCGAGGCCCGAGCCGAGCACCAGTGCCGTGGCCGGCGCCAGGCCGTCCAGCCTTTCGACGAGATGATCCAGGGCTTTTTCCGTCATCGTTGCCAGCTGTTCATTTGAGCCTGTTGCTCATTTCAAAATATCGCCGCGGAAGCCGTAAGGCAGCATGTCGCCCATGGTCACGGTTTCGGCCACACCCGCATTGTCGCAGAGATAGAGCTTTGTTTCCGGCCGGCAGAATTCGGCAAGCCGCTGGCGGCAGCCGCCGCAAGGCGAGCATTTGGCCATGCGTTCGGCAAGCACGGCGATTTCCACGATCTTGCCGCCGCCGCCCATAAT
>NZ_RZPB01001455.1:0-538 GCF_003998535.1 Mesorhizobium sp. M7A.F.Ca.AU.002.02.1.1
AGGATGACATGGCCGAACTGCTCCATGGCCAGGATCGCCATGGCATGAGCGGCGGTGTCGGAAAACTCCATGCTGGTCTGCGTCTCGCGCACATGGTCGGCAAAGAGCCCGCCGCCGGGCACGATGACGATCGGCAGCCTGGAACCCGCCAGCGCTGCGATCCAGCTCTTCATCTCCGCCGCATGGGCCGTGCTGCCGCCAAGCTTGACGATGGCCCGTCGAAGCATTTCGGGGCGCTCCTGGCGCGGCCGGAAAACAACGCTTCGGTCTTTTCGGCCAGCAATGCCGGAGGCAGCACCGCGTCCCGCCGATTGGCGCTTGCGTTCGATCTCAACGCCGACGCCGCCAGGGCCGAGCTCGAGCTTTTCCACCCTAACCGTGACGCGCACGACACGCTGGTTCTCCAGCACGTGCGCTGCCACCTGCTCGGCCAAAGCCTCGCTGAGCTGGATATGGCCCCGCGCGACGATGGTGCGAATGCCGTCCATGATGATGTCGTAGGAGAACACATGGCGCATGTCCTCGGGATGGTCGGTGA
>NZ_RZPB01001456.1:0-536 GCF_003998535.1 Mesorhizobium sp. M7A.F.Ca.AU.002.02.1.1
TTTGGAAGGCGACTATCTGTTCGTCACCAAATGGTCCTATGGCTATTCGCGCTATTCGCTGCCTTTCGGACCCGATATTTTTTCGGGCCGCATCTGGGGCTCCGAGCCGAAGCGCGGCGACGTGGCGGTTTTCAAATTCCCGCCTGATCCGTCCGTCGACTACATCAAGCGCGTTGTCGGCCTGCCGGGTGACAAGATCCAGGTCAAGGACGGCCAGCTTTTCATCAACGGTGTCGGCGTGCCGCGCGTGAAAACAGGCCAAATCGACAATCCCGACATCACCGAGGAATCGCGCCCGATCGATGTCTATCGCGAAACCCTGCCCAACGGCGTCAGCTACGACACGCTTGACCTGAATTCGAACTCGATCGGCGACAACACCCGCGAATTCGACGTGCCGCCCGGCCACTATTTCATGATGGGCGACAACCGGGACAATTCCGCCGACAGCCGTTTCACCGTCGGCTACGTTCCCGCGGAAAATCTGGTTGGCCGCGCCAATCTTGTCTTCTTCTCGATCGCCGGCAAGGCGAGCC
>NZ_RZPB01001457.1:0-534 GCF_003998535.1 Mesorhizobium sp. M7A.F.Ca.AU.002.02.1.1
GTCGACGTGATGACCAGCCTGCTGCGTTCCGGCGAAACCGGCAAGTTCGTCGCCATGCAGACCACCTGCGAACGGCCGGCCGCACTTGGCGTCAAGGAAGCCAAGGCGCTTTTGGCGAAGAAGAAATAGGGCAGCACACCTCAACCCTCTCCCCGTTTCGACGGAGAGAGGGTAAGGGTGGGGGGCAGAGCCAACTCGCCGCGTTGTGACGAATGCAGCCGACCGGCTCGTTTCCATTCGAGGATTTTCCGATGCCCTACACGCCCGCCGAAAATCGTTACGAGAAAATGGTCTACAACCGCTGTGGCCGCTCCGGCCTGAAGCTGCCGGCGATCTCGCTGGGCCTGTGGCACAATTTCGGCAACGACACGCCGCACAAGACCAAGCAGGCGATCGCGCGCAAGGCCTTCGACCTCGGCATCACGCATTTCGACCTCGCCAACAATTACGGTCCGCCGCCCGGTTCTGCCGAAACCGCCTTCGGTGAGATCCTGCGCACCGACTTCGCTGCCTACCGCGACGAACTGATCATCT
>NZ_RZPB01001458.1:0-529 GCF_003998535.1 Mesorhizobium sp. M7A.F.Ca.AU.002.02.1.1
ACCGCGCCGTGAAGTCGCCGCGCAGGGCGTTCGAGAAGGGCTGGTGGTCGCGCGCCACCCCCGCCTTTCGCAAGAAGGTGCTGACGAAATTCGCCGAGCTGGTCGAGAAACACGCCGATGAGCTCGCCGTGCTCGGTGTGCGCGACAACGGCACCGAGATCGGCATGGCCTACAAGGCAGAACCGCTGTCGGCGGCAGGCACCATCCGCTACTATGCCGAGGCCATCGACAAGGTCTATGGCGAGATAGCGCCGACGGCCGAGAATGTGCTCGGACTGATCCACAAGGAGCCGCTCGGCGTCGTCGGCGTCATCGTGCCGTGGAATTTCCCGCTGATGATCGGTGCCTGGAAGATCGCGCCTGCACTTGCCGCCGGCAATTGCGTGGTGGTCAAGCCGCCGGAGATCGCCTCGCTGACGCTGCTGCGGCTGGCCGAACTGGCAAGCGAGGCCGGCTTGCCCGCCGGTGTGCTCAACGTCGTCACCGGGCTTGGCGCGGTCACCGGCGAGGCGCTCGGCCTGCATATGGA
>NZ_RZPB01001459.1:0-527 GCF_003998535.1 Mesorhizobium sp. M7A.F.Ca.AU.002.02.1.1
ATCCATGATCGTTGCCGAAAGCTCGGCGGCGTAGCCGCAAAAGCGCCAGCCCTCGTTGACCACCACGGCATGGTGCGTTTTCGCGATCGAGGCGACGATGGCGTTGACATCCAGCGGGCGCAGCGACCGGAGATCGACGATCTCGGCCGAAACACCGTCGGCTGCGAGAAGATCCGCGGCTTTCAGTGCCTCGACCACCATCTTGGAGGTGGCGAATATCGAGATATCGTTGCCTTCGCGCAGGGTTGCCGCCTTGCCGAGCGGCACGGTCACATCGCCTTCCGGCACCTCGCCGCGGGTGTTGTAGAGCAGCTTGTGCTCGAGGAAGACCACCGGCTGGTCGTCGCGGATCGCGGCCTTCAGCATGCCCTTGGCGTCGGCGGGCGTCGAAGGAGCAACGACCTTGATGCCGGGTATGTGGGCAAGCATGGAATCGAGCGACTTGGAGTGCTGCGCGCCGGCGCCGGCGCCGCCCTGCGTACGCAGCACGAACGGCCAGGTCAAGATGCCGTTCGTGCTGCGTACGC
>NZ_RZPB01000145.1:0-10318 GCF_003998535.1 Mesorhizobium sp. M7A.F.Ca.AU.002.02.1.1
CCGGACGCCAGCCCGGCCGCCGCCAGCCCGGCCGGTCCCGCGCCTACAACCAGCACATCGCAATGATGGTTGATCTGGTCGGCCATGCCGGGCGAGGTCCAGTCGGCGTCGACTGTGCCCAGCCCCGCCATGGCGCGGATGCGCGGCTCGAACCTGTGCCAGTCCGGCCACATGAAGGTCTTGTAGTAGAACGCGGCCGGGATGAAGCGCGCAAAACGGTCCAGGAAGGCGTTGCGGTCGGCCAGTGCGCTGGGCGTGGCGTTGACGCTTTTCGCCACCAGTCCGTCGCGCACCGGCTCGGTCGTGGCGCGGGTGTTCGGCGTCGCCCGCGTGCCGCCGAGATCGACCAGCGCATTTGGCTCCTCGACGCCGGCGCCCCATATGCCGCGCGGCCGGTGGTATTTGAAGCTGCGGCCGACGACCGCGACGTCACCCGCCAGCAGCGCCGAGGCGATGGTGTCGCCGGCAAAGCCTTGCACGGTGGTGCCGTCGAAGCTGAAGCGTATCGGGCGCGAGCGGTCGATGGCGCTGCCGCCGGTGGCAAGGCGCGAGGCGGTCACGCGACGTGCTCCCCGCCGAGTGCGGCCGAGGACAGCACCTTGTGGGTGACGGTGTCGCGCTCCATGACGAAGAACTCGCCGCAGTTCATGTGAACCCAGATTTCGCGCGCCGTGCCTTTCGGATTGGTGCGCAGATAGAGGTAATCAGCCCAGCGATCGATCGGCACATCGGCGCCATCCGGCCGCGCATTTCCGGCATCGCCGCCATAGTGGAATTCGGTTTCGTCGCGCGGGCCGCAGAATGGGCAAGGGAAAAGCTGCATAAAATCCTCAATCTTCGTCTTTATGCATGTCGTTCTCCCCAAACCGCTGCGTACTTTTGGGCGACATGCATCAGTGCGCGATGCCGGAGCCGGCCGCTTCGTCGATCAGCCGCCCGCTGGCGAAGCGATCAAGGTCGAACGGACGGCTGATGTGGTTGTGTTCGCCAGTCGCCAGCAGGTTCGCCAGCAGCGTGCCGCCTGCGGGAATGGCCTTGAAGCCGCCCGTGCCCCAGCCGCAATTGAGGAACAGGCCGGGCAGCGGCGAGGGGCCGATGATCGGCGAGGAGTCCGGCACGACATCGACGATCCCAGCCCATTGCCGCATCAGCTTGAGCTGGCCGAAGATCGGGAACATCTCCAAAAGGCCGGCGATCACCCCCTCCAGCGTCGGCAGATTGCCGCGCTGCGCGTAGGAGGGGATGCGGTCGAGCCCGCCGCCGATGACGATCTCGCCCTTGTCCGACTGGCTGACATAGACGCCGCAGCCGGGCGACAGCACCACCGTGTCGAGGATCGGCTTGACCGGTTCGGACACGCAGGCCTGCAGCGCATAGGAATTGATCGGCAGGCGGAAGCCGGCCTTGGCCGCCAGCACCGAAGAATGCCCGGCCACCGCCATGCCGATACGCTCGGCACGGATCGCGCCACGCGAGGTCTGGACGCCACGGCAGCGGCCGCCCTCGATGATGAAATCGGTGATCTCGCAGTTCTGGATGATGTCGACGCCGAGTCGGCTTGCGGCCCGCGCATAGCCCCAGGCGACCGCATCATGGCGTGCCGTTCCGGCCCTGCCTTGCCAGATACCGCCGAACACCGGGAAGCGTGCGTCCGGTGAAAAATTGTAGATCGGCGCCACCCGGCGCACATCGTCAGGCGAAAACAGCTCTGCATTGATGCCGTTGATCTGCATGGCGTTGACGGTGCGGGCGCCGATCTCCATCTCGCCGGTCGAGTGGCAGAGATTGACCATGCCGCGTTGCGACAGCATGACGTTGTAGTTGAGCTCTTTCGACAATCCCTCATAGAGCCGGTGCGCCAGCCCGTATAGCTCGACGCTCTCCGGATAATAGTAGTTGGAGCGCACCACGGTGGTGTTGCGGCCGGTGTTGCCGCCGCCGATCCAGCCTTTTTCCAGCACCGCTACCCTGGTGATGTTGTGGTTCTTGGCCAGGTAATAGGCCGTTGCCAGCCCATGGCCGCCGCCACCGATGACGATCGCATCATAGGACAGTTTCGGCTCGGGCGAGCGCCACGCCGGTTGCCAGCCGGTTTGGCCGGCCAGGCCCTCCTTGAACAGCGAAAAGGCGGAATAGCGTGTGGTCATGACGTGCCGGACCGGCCTGATTTTCGGAAAGAAACGTGGATCATCGCATGGTCTTCCGCACCGACGTCACCGGTTCGATCGGTCATGCCCGCATCGCCTTGCCCAGTGGATCGTATGGCGACGAGGCGATGACGCGCGCACCTCTTTCGACGCCGACGATGTGGGTTGTCAACTGCGTATCGATATCAGCCACTTCGCGCTCGACCAGCGCCATGGCGAGGCTCTTGCCGACCGTATGGCCGTAGCCGCCCGAGGTGACGAAGCCAGCAAGCTTGCCTCTATACCAGACCGGCTCGTAACCGCTGGCATCGGCGTCCGCCGCGTCGATTTCGAGCGTCACCAGCGTGCGCCTCGATGAAGCCTTCAGCTCCTTCCGGGCCGCCTCGCGGCCGATGAAATCGCCCTTGTCGAAAGCGATCCAGCGGTCCATCCCGGTCTCATCGGGCGTATAGTCCTGCGTGAACTCGCGCGACCAGATACCAAAGCTCTTTTCGAGCCGCAGCGAATTGACCGCGCTGAAGCCGTATTCGGTGACGCCCAGATACTTGCCTGCCGTCAGCAGAGCGCGGCGCAGGCCCGCGTGCTCATTGGCCTGGCAATGGATCTCGTAGCCGAGTTCGCCGATGACCGAGAGCCGTCCGACCTTGGCCCGCACCAGCCCGACATCCAATGTCTTGCAGGCTAGAAAGCCAAAGGCCTCGTGCGAAACGTCCTGATGTGTGAGGCGCTCAAGCAACATTCGCGCATTGGGACCAGCCAGCGAGAAACCGACGACCGCGTCTGAAATGTCGCGGACGGTGACGCCGTCGCTCATATGCTGCTCGAACCAGCGCATATGCCACTGCCGCAGATAGTAGGATCCCATGATCCACCAGGAGCCATCGCCCCAGTTGAAGACGGTGAGGTCGCCCTTGAGCTTGCCGTTTTCGCCGAGCATAGGCGCGAGCTTGGCGCGACCCGGATTGGGCAGCGCACAGGCAAGCAGCCGGTCGAGCCAAGCTTCCGCCTGCGGCCCGGCGATTTCGTAGCGTGAGAAGGCAGTGATATCGAGCAGACCGACGCCCTCGCGCACCTTGCGGCACTCCTGTGCGACGATGTCGAAGGCGTTGGAGCGCTTCAGCGTCGGTGTCTCGACGAAGCCATGCGGCGCGAAATAGAGCGGCACTTCCATGCCCCATGAATTGCCCCAGCGCGCGCCGGCGGCATCCATCGCGTCATGCGCGCCGGCTGTCTTCAAGGGCCGCCCCGCCGGCAACTGCTCGTTGGGATAGCTCATGACAAAGCGGCGCGAATAGAACTGCCCGGTGGTCTGCCTGATGTATTCGCGGTTGGAGGCGAAATCGCCATAGCGGGCGATGTCCATGCCGTAGACATCGGCTTCCGGCTCGCCATGGATCATCCATTCGGCAAGCGACTTGCCGACCCCGCCGCCTTGCAGGAAACCGGCCATGACGCCGCACGCCACCCAGTAGTTGGGAACCCCGCGCACCGGGCCGACCAGCGGATTGCCGTCCGGCGAGAAGGTGAAGGCGCCGTTCACCCAGCGCTTGATGCCGGCATTCTCCAGGCAGGGGTATCGGCTGAAGCCGAGGGCCAACTCGTCGGCGATGCGGTCGGTGTCTTCCTGGATCAGTTCAATGCCGTAATCCCACGGCGCCCCATCCATGTTCCAGTGCTTGTGGTTGATCTCGTAGATGCCGAGCAGCAGGCCCTTCTGTTCCTGGCGCATGTAGGTGAAGCCTTCGAGATCGACGATCAGCGGCAATTCCTTGTCCAGCGCCTGGATTTCGGGCAGCGCCTCGGTGACGAGATAATGGTGCTCCATCGGCGACACCGGCAGGTCGATGCCGGCCATCCGGCCGACCTGCTTGGCCCACAGCCCGCCGGCATTGACGACGTGTTCGGCAATGACCGTGCCCTTCTCGGTGACTACGTCCCAGCCGCCGTCCGCGCGGCGGTTGAGTGCCAGCACGCGGTTGTGCTCGATGATATCGGCGCCGCGCAGCCTGGCTGCCTTGGCATAGGCGTGCACGACGCCCGAGGGATCGATATGGCCTTCGCGCGCGGCATAGAGTCCACCCAGCATGCCATCGGTGTTGAGAATCGGGCAGCGCTGCTTGATCTCATCGACTCCGACCAGGTGGACATCGTCGATGCCCATGGTCTGGAAGATGCGGTATGACGCTTTCAACCATTCCCAGCGCTCCGGCGCGGAGGCGACCGAGATGCCACCGGTCATGTGCATGCCGATGCTCTGGCCCGATTCTTTCTCGACCTCGGAGAGCAGGTCGATCGTGTAGGCCTGCAGGGCGGCGATGTTGGGATCGGCGTTCAGCGCATGGAACCCGCCGGCCGCATGCCAACTCGACCCTGCGGTCAGCACCTCGCGTTCGATCAGCGCGACGTCGCTCCAGCCGAACTTCGCCAGGTGATAGAGCACCGAGGCTCCAACCACGCCGCCGCCGATGACGATCGCCCGATATTGGGATTTCATCCTGTCGCACTCCACCCAGCCAGTGTGGCGTACCCTATCGGTATTGTACATATGTGTCTAGAGGTTGGCGGACAGCGGAATGAGCGCCCGTGCGCCGCTCTGCGCCGATACGGCAGAGGGCTCCTCTGCTGCTGTCGGCAGCAACCGTGCTTGCTATTGGGCCGATGCACGACGCGAAATCGTCAGGCCGCGGCGGCCGAGCGGCCCGTACTATCGATTGCGCGAAAGCGTCTTCTCGACATAGCGCGAGAAGTCCTCGACATCCTCCGCCGGAGGCTCCTGGCCGGTGAAGCTGCGCAGATAACCGGCGACGTGAGGCAGGCGGCTGCTCATCGGCTCGTTGAGCTCAAGCGAGTAATAGCCGATCTGCATGAAATACAGCACGCGGGCCCGCACGAAGGCATCCTCCTCGTCGTAGCCGTGACGCATGAACATGTCGCGTATGGCGTTGACACGCTCCTCGTCGGCCTCGTCTAAGGCGCGCCTGATGGCGGGCGAGCGACGGGCCCAGGCCCTGATCGCGAAATCCAGCTGGGGGTCGAACAGCCTTTCGTCCACCCAGCATTCGAAAATGCTCATCACCCCGCGTATGACGGTGGCGGAAGGCCGCCTGGCGCGTTCCACGATGAATTTGGTATTCGTCTGCCGCCAGTAGTCCAGCAACTGATCGAGCAGATCCTGCCGGCTCTTGAAATACCAGTAGAAGCTGGAGCGCGACACATCGAGCTTCTGGCCAAGCGTCAGCACGCGGACGCGTTCGACTCCGTCAGAGATCAACGTTTCAAGCGCAAGCTTCAGCCAGTCTTCGCGAGTGGCCTTGATGTTGCCGGTGGCGCCGGCGCGCTGAATCGTCGTTTCGAGAGCTGCCATCGACACGACGCATGACATGCTGCCTCAGGCAAATCAAGGCTATGGACATAAGTGTACAGGATGAATCGGCCCAAGCGGATTGATGCACGATGGAGGTTGGCTGCATCGAGGCTCGATGGGGAATCGTCGTCGCCCGCCATCCGCGCGGCGCAGGCACGGGGATTTTTGTCGCGGCTGGCGGTTCACTGTTTGCTTTCCCGCGAGGCAATTGTCTGGCAAATACCAGTTCAGACAGATGCCCGCGCGGCCAACAAGCAGGAACATACGATATGACGCTGTTTCGAAAGAACCTCATCGATGGCGAGTGGGTCGGCGATGCCGGTTCGCGCAACATCAACCCCTCGGATACCGGCGACGTCGTCGGCGACTATGCCTCGGCGGGTGTCGAACAGGCCCAGCAGGCGATCGCTGCGGCCAAGGCAGCGTTCCCGGCTTGGTCCCGCTCCGGTCCGCTGGCGCGTCACGCGGTGTTGAAAAAGGCCTCCGACGAGATTCTGGCGCGCAAGGACGAGATCGGCCGCAATCTGGCGCGAGAGGAAGGCAAGACGCTGGCCGAAGGCATCGGCGAGACAATTCGCGCCGCCCAGATATTCGACTTCTTTGCCGGCGAAACGTTGCGTTTGACCGGAGAGGTCGTGCCGAGCGTGCGGCCGGGCGTCGGCGTCGAGATGACGCGCGAGGCGGTCGGCGTGGTCGGCATCATCACGCCGTGGAATTTTCCGATCGCTATTCCGGCCTGGAAGATCGCCCCGGCGCTGACACACGGCAACACCGTCGTCTTCAAGCCTGCGGAACTGGTTCCCGAGAGCGCCTGGACCATCGTCGACATCCTGCATCGCGCCGGCCTGCCGAAGGGCGTGCTCAATCTCGTCATGGGCAAGGGCTCGGTCGTCGGTCAGGCGATGCTCGACAGTCCCGATGTCAACGCCATCAGCTTCACCGGCTCGGTCGGCACCGGCAAGCGCGTCGCTGCGGCAAGCATCGAACACATGCGCAAGTTCCAGCTTGAAATGGGCGGCAAGAACCCGCTGGTCGTGCTCGACGATGCCGACCTCGCGATCGCCGTCGATTGCGCGCTCAATGGTGCCTTCTTCTCGACCGGCCAGCGTTGCACCGCCTCGTCCAGGCTGATTGTGGCTGACGGCATTCACGACCGCTTCGTCGACGCCCTCAAGGATCGCATGAGCAAACTGGTCATCGGCGATGCGCTCGACGCGCAGACCCAGATCGGTCCTGTCGTCGACGCGACGCAGCTGAAGCAGGACGAGGACTATATCGCCATCGGCGTCAGGGAAGGTGCCACGCTCGCCTTCGGTGGCGAGCGGCTCGACCGCAAGACGCCGGGCTTCTACCTGCAGCCGGCGTTGCTGACCGAGGCGACCAACGCCATGCGCAGTTCGCGCGAGGAGATTTTCGGGCCTGTCGCCAGCGTCATTCGCGTCAAGGACTATGACGAGGCGCTTTCCGTCGCCAATGACACGCCCTTTGGCTTGACCTCCGGCATCTGCACTTCGAGCCTCAAGCATGCCACGCACTTCAAGCGCAATTCGGAGGCCGGCATGGTGATGGTCAACCTGCCGACGGCGGGTGTCGATTTCCATGTTCCCTTCGGCGGCCGCAAGGGTTCGAGCTATGGGCCGCGCGAGCAGGGCCACTATGCGGCGGAGTTCTACACCACGGTGAAGACGGCCTACACATTCGCGGGCTGATCAGCCGTCGACCGATCAGCCGGGCTGATCGGTCACTGCCGACCACGCCGGCAACCCCGCCATGCACATCTGGATTGGAGCGGCGCGAAGGATGACAGTGCAGGACCTGACCTGGCTTAACCCGCCGCCGCACCATTCTATCGACGGCGACAGCGTTCGTGTGCGCACCGGCAAGGAGACCGATTTCTGGCGCGAGACCTTCTACGGTTTCTGGCGCGACAATGGCCACTTCCTGCACCGGCCCGTCGAAGGCGATTTCACCGCCGAGGTCACCGTCAAAGGCGACTACGAGGTGCTTTATGATCAGGCGGGGCTGATGGTCCGGCTCAGCGAAACCCATTGGATCAAGGCCGGTATCGAGTACACCGACGGCCTTGCCTATTTCTCCGTCGTGGTCACCAACGACACGTCAGACTGGTCGCTGGTCGCCATTCATGCCGGTCCGGGCGGCGTCAGGATCCGGCTGACCCGTCACGCCGAAACGATCCGTGTCCAGTATCTCGATGCTTCCGACGGCCACTGGAAGCCTGTGCGGCTCGCCTACTTTCCGATCTCCAGGACGGTCGATGTCGGCATGATGTGCTGTTCGCCGCAACGCGAGGGCTTCGAGGTCACATTCTCCGGCTTTTCGGTGGGGCCGCCGATATCGCGGGAATTGCACGATTGAGACGTGCGGCCTTGCGCCGACCGCAAGCCCTTCGACCTTTGTCATAATCAAGTCTGTAGATCGAGCCTCGCCGGCGGCTGCGCCTGTCGTAAGTTGGGTTCTCCGGAGCCGGAAGGGGTATTGCGGGGAAACTTTTGGCCTTTGTTCCGCTCAAGGCGAATATGTCGGGCAGCACGTTGCAACGGTATTGGCATCCGCGCTAGGAGTTGCCCATGGGCAGGTTGCGAAGGGCAGTCAAAAGAGCCGTCTATTCCAGGGCGCTGAGATTTCTTGGCGTTCCGCCCGTGCTGTGGTCGCAGGGGATCGGACATTTCTGCGATTTCGCCGGGCCGCGCTGGTATCGCAACGCGTCAACCGCATCGACACAGAGCGAGGCATTTTTCCGCCAGCATTACAGCGGCGCACATGGCATCGTCTGGCTGCGTCTGAGCACCTTGTCCAGGGATGCGCAAACCTGTGATCTCGACACGTTCGTCAGGATCGTGTTGCCGACGATCACGGCACCGTTCACGCTGCTGACGACCGATGGCGATGCTTCGGTGCCGTCTGATCTGGCGAAGGGCACCGTCGACCAGCTTCTCGCCAACCCCTTCCTGGTCTCCTGGTACAGCCAGAATTGTGACGGCACTCACCCCAGGGTCAAGCCTTTCCCGATCGGGCTCGATCTTCACACGCCTCGGTCCTTCGCCACGCCGGAAGGGCTTGTGAAGCAACTGGAAATCATACGCGCCCGGCAGGATCATGTGGACCGCCGCCCGCCCAGACTGTTCTCTGATTTCAGCATCAGCAATGGCTCGAGACAGCGCCGGGAACTGCTTGATGTCCTGCGCGGATGTCCGCATGTCGATTTCCTGGCGAAACGCGTCTCGCAGCGCTCGATCTGGCAACTGTACTCGCAATACCCGCTTGTCCTGTCCACCGAAGGCAACGGCCTGGACTGCCATAGGACATGGGAGCTGTTCTATCTCGGCTGCATCGTCGTCACCAAGACCTCGCCGCTCGACCCGCTCTATCAGGGTCTGCCGGTCATTGTCGTCGACGACTGGCATGAGGTCAGGGACCCCGATGCGCCAAGGCGCTGGATAGAGCAGGTTAAGCATCTGACCGAGCGCGACCATGTTTGGGGACGCTTGCATCCGCAAACCTATCTCGAGCCCATTCGGCAAGAACTTCTGCACGCACTCTGACAGGGCAGCCACGAAATTGGAGTCGCGGTCGGCAGGGCCCGCAGGATCCGCGGAAATATAGAGCCGGCTAACCTCTGGATGGCACCGACGTTTGGCGGATATCCGAGATGGTCGACGAGGCTTTCGTCAAGCGCCGCATCGTCGCCGAATGTCCGATGCACCAGCTGCGGCAGGCTGCCGGAATGTCACCATCGCCTGGACCACGCCAACCAGCGGCCAGCCAGATGCTTCCATGATGAGGTGAGCCTTGTCCGCCGATAGGTGTCGCCGGCCATCTTTATGCCTAGCGCCTGCGTCGGGAAGGGATGGATGACGTCGGCCAGCGCACGCAATCCCATGCCCGATTTGATGGCCAGCGACACCGCATTGATCATCTCACCGGCATGGCTGGCGACGACCGTGGCGCCCAGGATGCGGTCGGACCCTTCCCTGACGTGGATTTTGACGAAACCCTCCTCCTCGCCGTCCATGACCGCCCGGGCGACATCGTGCATCAGCACCGTATAAGTCTTGACCGGGATGCCGTTCTGGCGCGCCTCCGCCGGATAGAGGCCGACATGGGCGATCTCCGGATCGGTGTAGGTGCACCACGGAATGACCAGCTCGCTCAGTTTCCTGCGTCCGAGAAACAGGGCATTGCGCACGACCATGCGAGCTGTGGCCTCGGCGGTGTGGGTGAATTTGTAGGCGAGGCAGACATCGCCCGCCGCATAGATGTGCGGATTTGTGGTGCGGAGATAATCGTCCACCTTGATACCGTCGGCATCGTATGCCACCCCGGCGTTTTCCAGGTCGAGGCCGTCGACATTGGGCGATCGGCCGATGCCGGTGATGATCTCGTCGACGGAAATCGTTGTCGTGATGTCGTCGCACACCAGGTCGGCGAGCTTCTTGCCGCCTTCCGTTCGCACCGCTACCACCTCGGTGTTGAGGCGAACCTCGACACCTTCGCGCGCCAGCGCGTCCGAAAGGATCTGGGCGGCGTCGCGTTCCTCGCCGGGCAGGAACATCGGTTCCCGTTGCGCCAGGATGACCTTGGCACCGAGCAGGCAGAAGGCCTGCGCCGCCTCGCAGCCGAGCGGTCCGCCGCCAATGACCAGAAGCCGCTTCGGGCACTCCGTGAGCTCGAACATGGTCTCGTTGCTGAGATAGCCGGCCTCGGCAAGGCCTGGAATCGTCGGCAGCCTCGGGCGCGCGCCTGTCGCGATCAGCGCCTTCCTGAAACGCAAGGTTTGTCCGGCGAC
>NZ_RZPB01001460.1:0-527 GCF_003998535.1 Mesorhizobium sp. M7A.F.Ca.AU.002.02.1.1
GGCGAAAGCCGGCGGCGCCATTACGGTGATCGACACGGACGTCGCCGCCACGAGCAACGCGAAACCTGCTGAAAAGAGGTATTTCCTCATCGTTGGCATCCCAATTCTATCCCGGTCCCGCCCAATTTGATCTTTCCAGGTGCGCGAAATCCGTGCCAGCCCTATGCGGCGAAACGATGTCGCCGATTGTTACTGGATCGTGTCGACGGCACTGGTCGACGAGCCGAAATCGCCGAGGGTGCGGAACGACAGATTGAAGCCGATGGTCTGCGACACCTCCCTGGTGTTCAGATCGCGCGACTGCGAGTAGGTCATCAAATAAGTGAAGCAGGAATCGTTGTAGGCGAAGCCGACGCCATCCTTGACCAGCAGGCTCTGCTGCAGGTCGTAGGTTCCTGTGCCGAAGACGCGCCAGTTTTCGGCCAGATGCGTGGATGCACCAAGCGTGACCTCGTGGCGGTCGGTGGTGAAGCCGTACAGCGGCTGGGCCTGGATGAAGGCGTATTTGGCGCTCAGCGACACAGGCA
>NZ_RZPB01001461.1:0-526 GCF_003998535.1 Mesorhizobium sp. M7A.F.Ca.AU.002.02.1.1
GCCGAAAGGCTTCAGCCCGTGCTGCTGGCCTGCGGCGCAGACGGCATCGAAGATGGCGGCGGTGTCGTCGATCCTGGTGTGGATTTCCCAGCCGAGTTCGCCGGCGAAGGAGACGCGCACCAGTTTGGCCCAGCGGCCGGCGATCTTCGTCTCCTGATGCGTCAGCCATGGCAGAGTGAGGTCGGCTTCGCAGACATCGGCGAGGATTTTTCGCGAGTTCGGGCCGGCCAGGATCTGGGTCGAGAATTCTTCGGTCCGGTCGATCAGCTTGAACGGTGCGTCCTTGGGCATGCGCGACTTCAGCCATTCGAAATCATGCCACTGCGCGACCGCCGCGGTGATCAGCGTCATCAGGTTCTCGTCGTGACGCACGACGGACATTTCGGTGACGATGCGGCCCTTGTCGTCGGCGAAATAGACGAGACCGATGCGGCCTGGCTTCGGCACCAGTCCGGTGACCTGCAGGCTCAGCCATTCGGCGGCACCTGGACCATCGAGATTGAAGCGCGAGAACCCAGGCAGGTCC
>NZ_RZPB01001462.1:0-518 GCF_003998535.1 Mesorhizobium sp. M7A.F.Ca.AU.002.02.1.1
GTCTGCAGCCAGTCGAGGTCCATCGTCACCGGCAGGCCATTCGAGGTGCGGAAGGTGACGCGCGCGGCAACCGGGGAGGCGCGGTTTTCGGGAAAGTCGAGCACCGCCGAGGTGATGAACATGGCCGGCAGGATATGGGTGGCAATCGACAGCGCGTTGATGCCGGGATCGAAGACGCCAAAACCGCCGGGAGCCCAGATCCATTCCTGGTTCGGGTGCCAGCGGCGCACATCCTCTTTCCAGTTGATGGCAGCCGAGCGGATGCGGGCTGAACTTAGAAAAGCACGTGCGGCCTCGACGGCCGGCGCATAGCGCGAGTGCCAGCTGGCGAACAGCGAGACGCCGTTGTGCGCAGCCAATGTCTTGAGGTCTTCGACCTCGCTGACAGTAGCGCCTGGCGGCTTCTCCAGGAAGACATGCTTCTTTGCCGTCAGCGCCGTCCGCGCCGCGTCGTAGCGGAATTGCGGCGGCATGCAGAGCGAGACGGCCTCGAGCTCGGCTACGGCGTCGAGCATGGC
>NZ_RZPB01001463.1:0-514 GCF_003998535.1 Mesorhizobium sp. M7A.F.Ca.AU.002.02.1.1
GTAGCGTACGGGGACCATGTGGTACGTGTATTTCCTGCAGCTTCATAATGGCGATGTCTATGTCGGGTCGACAAACGACCTTCGACGCCGGTTCGAATCGCATCAATCAGGCTATGTGACTTCGACCAGAGCCTATCTGCCTGTAGCCCTGAAGACCTATATCGCGGTCGAAACCGAGACCAACGCACGGCAGTTCGAGCGATATTTCAAGACCGGATCGGGCAAGGCTTTCGCCAGTAAACGGCTTTGGCGGACAGAGCCCCGCTGAAGGCCTTTTTATCTATCCATCTGAAATATAAAGAAAAAAATACATGAGAGCTGGGTTTTACCGACCTCCGTTCTCGATTCTGACTGGAGGTCAGAAAATGAACATTAAGAGCCTTCTCCTCGGCTCCGCTGCGGCCCTGATCGCAGTTTCCGGTGCGCGCGCCGCCGACGCCGTCGTCGTCGCCGAGCCGGAACCCGCTGAATACGTCAAGATTTGCGACGTCTACGGCGCTGGCTACTTCTACAT
>NZ_RZPB01001464.1:0-513 GCF_003998535.1 Mesorhizobium sp. M7A.F.Ca.AU.002.02.1.1
CCTTCGGCCAGATCGGCATTCGCGGATCGACGGCACCGGCAAAAGCGGTGCCGTTCAGCTTGCCAGCCCGTTTACAAGTTGCGTGTAGGCGTTCCTGGCGACCTCGTTCAGCCGCTCGCGCGGCAAGGAGCCGACGACGGCGCAGCCATAGCCCTTGTCCAGCCAGTAGACGGCCTCGGGTCCGTCTTGCGTGGCGGCGTAGGTGCCCTTGGCATTCTCCGTCGATGCCGTGGTGACGAACAGCGATATACGCTGCCCATTGCCGTCCTCGTAAAGCAGCATGGCGGCCTTGCTCTCGCCTGCCGGAAGCAACCGGCCGCCGACCAACTGGAAACCGTTCGCGGTCAAGTCGGGTGCCACCAGCTTCAACCCTACCCGGTTGGACAGCCAGGTCTGCAGATGGTCCTTGTCGCTGGCCGGAACCTCGACGGCATGCCGCTTTTCGGCGGCATAGATGACATGGGCCGCGATTGCCTGCTCGGCCAGCCGATCTTCCGCCGGGTCCTCCTGGCC
>NZ_RZPB01001465.1:0-511 GCF_003998535.1 Mesorhizobium sp. M7A.F.Ca.AU.002.02.1.1
CTATCGCCAAAGACCAGTTGCTTGGAAATGTGTGCATGCCGTAGCTTGCCGGGGATCAGCAGCTTTGCCGCCCTACTTCACAAGGTGATCGCCGAACGCAAAAAGGGCGGCCGAAGCCGCCCTCTTGGGGAATTGGGTCCCTCCATCAAAGGAAAATGATCACCCTGCCGTGCCTGTGGTGATGGTTGTGGTGGTGGTTGTAGTGCTTCCACCAGAACTTCTTGAAGTGCTTCTTGTGATGGTTGTGGTGGTGATGATGATGGCCATGCATGCCGTGGGCTGACGACGTGCCGACAGTGCCGGCGAGCGCGCCGGTGGCGACGAAGATGGCGACGAGGCCCGAGGTAAGAGTGCGCTTGCGCATGATGATCTCCTGGATCTTTTGATCGAGGCGACCCATTCGCCTCTGACCATCAGTCGGCGCGGCGCAGCAAAAGGTTCGAAAGGTTGAGGAGATTTTTTGTGGGACGCCGTTGACGCCGGCGCGGCGACGGCAAGGACACCAATGACC
>NZ_RZPB01001466.1:0-508 GCF_003998535.1 Mesorhizobium sp. M7A.F.Ca.AU.002.02.1.1
TCGCAGTTCAGTTCCTCAAGCCGGACCTGTTCGTCGACGGTGATGCGGATCTTGGCCGTCTGGTACGATTGACGCCACAGCGCCACCTCGTTGATAGCCAGTGCCGAAATCGTTTCGCCTTCCGAGGTCACGGCCAGCATCTCCAGCGGGCGGATGGTTTCGGCGACGGCGGCTTCGAGACGCTCGGTCAGGCCACCGGAACGATACTCGTTCATCAGGAAGCCGATGGTGCCACGGTTCATGCCGTAGACCTTCTTGCCGGTCCCCATCGTGTCGCGCAGGGTCTGCAGCAGGAAGCCGTCACCCCCAAGGGCAACGACGATCTCGGCCTCCTCGACGGAAGACTGGCCATAGCGCGCCGACAGGCTTTCCAGCGCCGTCTTGGCGTCAGCGGTGTCGGACGAGACGAAGGCGATGTGGCTGGCGGCTTTGCTCATGGCTCCCCGATGACGACCGGTGGCAGCGGCAGGGCCGCGCCAATTTCGGGGTAGCATGGGCGGGGTAGGTC
>NZ_RZPB01001467.1:0-507 GCF_003998535.1 Mesorhizobium sp. M7A.F.Ca.AU.002.02.1.1
GAATACGGGTCGCCAGCACCGGCCAGATCACCTCTTCGAACAGTGGCCAGTTTACCTCGAAGTCGCCGGGATCGGGTGCGCAGTCGCCTTCCTCCGGTTCGGCGCCGCCGGTGAGGTAGACCGAGCCTTCCGGACGGACATAGATGCCGGAGGGATCGACCAGCAGCGGCATGTCGGCATATTTCTCGCGCGCCTCGAAGACGAAGACATTGCGCTTGCGCGGCTCGACCGGCAGCTCGAGCCCGGCCATGGCAGCCACCTTGCCGGCGTTAGGGCCGGCGGCGTTGACGACGATGCCAGCCTCCAGCGTCTCGCCATTGCCCAGGCTCACTCCCGTGACGCGGTTGCCATCGCGCGCGATGCCGGTGACATCTGCGGCGATGAAATCGACT
Source organism: Mesorhizobium sp. M7A.F.Ca.AU.002.02.1.1 (assembly GCF_003998535.1). Classification (NCBI taxonomy): domain Bacteria; kingdom Pseudomonadati; phylum Pseudomonadota; class Alphaproteobacteria; order Hyphomicrobiales; family Phyllobacteriaceae; genus Mesorhizobium; species Mesorhizobium sp. M7A.F.Ca.AU.002.02.1.1. Next base: position 393 of record NZ_RZPB01001467.1, read on the forward strand.
TTCTTCTGCCGCAGCGCCTTGCGGAACAGCGTCAGCATCGCATGCGCGTCGAACCAGCCTTCGCCGGTGCGGCCATAGGCGCCGGCTGAAATGCCCTCGGTCGACAGCCATGGGA
>NZ_RZPB01001468.1:0-503 GCF_003998535.1 Mesorhizobium sp. M7A.F.Ca.AU.002.02.1.1
GCTCGGCCGCGTCCTACATATTGTGGTCCGCCGAGGAGGGTCGCCGCCCCTATGGCGACGTCGTGCCCTCGCCATGGGCGGACCGCCGCATCCTGGTGACCAAGGAGCCGGTTGGCGTCATCGCCGCCATCACGCCGTGGAATTTTCCGTCCTCGATGCTGGCCCGCAAGCTCGGCCCGGCGCTCGCCGCCGGCTGCACCGCCGTGGTCAAGCCTGCGTCGCAGACGCCGTATTCGGGTCTCGCCTGGGGCGCGCTCGCAGAGGAAGTCGGTTTCCCCAAGGGCGTCGTCAACATCCTGACCGGTTCGGCCAGCGAGATCGGCGACGAGATCTGCGCCAATCCGCTGGTGTCGAAGATCACTTTCACCGGCTCGACCGAGGTCGGCAAGCTTCTCATCCAGAAGTCGTCGGTCACCGTCAAGAAGGTGTCGATGGAACTCGGCGGCAACGCGCCGTTCATCGTTTTCGACGACGCCGACCTCGAGCGTGCCGTCGCCGGCGCC
>NZ_RZPB01001469.1:0-496 GCF_003998535.1 Mesorhizobium sp. M7A.F.Ca.AU.002.02.1.1
GATACAGCGTGTGCCGGTAGGCGTCGTCGCCGCCATCATTCCGTGGAATTACCCGAGCGCCCTGGTCAGCCGAAAGGTGGCGCCCGCCATGATCGCCGGCGACACCATCGTCCTGAAACCGCATGAAGACACGCCACTTTCGGCGCTCGAAATGGCTCGCATCTTTGTCGAAGCGGGCGTGCCAGCCGGCGTCGTGAACATCATAACGGGACGAGGTGAAACCATAGGCGAAGTGCTCTGCACGGAACCCGGCGTCGACCTCATCACCATGACCGGAAGCGTACCGACCGGCAAGCGCATCATGGCGAATGCTTCGCGCAATCTGACACCTGTTTCGCTGGAGCTTGGCGGCAAGGCGCCATTCATCGTCCTGGCTGATGCCGATCTCGACCTGGCGGTTCGTTCCGCAGCCACGTCGCGCTACATGAATTGCGGACAGGTCTGCATATGCAACGAACGCACGCTCGTTCACCGTTCGATTTACGATCAATTCGTC
>NZ_RZPB01000146.1:0-10303 GCF_003998535.1 Mesorhizobium sp. M7A.F.Ca.AU.002.02.1.1
GCCTCACGCTGATCGCATCCATGCGCTTGATAAGATCCATCGAGACCGCTTTGCCCGCCGTCAGCCTTTCATGCATCTGTTGGTGCATCACGGCCATGCGCTCGCAGTCGCCGCAGGTGACCTTGGTCAGCTTATTGGTGGCGAAGAGGAGCGCAGTGATCTCGTCGTATTTTGCCTTGCCGACCGCATTCAGCGGAATGGTCGGCTCAGGAATCGAAGTCAGCCAAGGGCCGACAACAACCTTCTCGGCGGCCTTGGCCGCGTAGATCTCATCCGTCCGGTCGTTTCGGAATGTGCCTTTGGCGCGTTTCTCAGCGTCCGTAAGTCTGCCGTTGCCGCCGCTGCCAATACCGCCCATAACCTACCTCCCGGCCGGCTTAGGCGCTCCGTATAGGCGCTCACCAACAGCGCGGAGCATTTCGCGATCAGCCCAGGATAGTTTCGGATCGTCCAAACGGACTATCACAATGTTTTGGTCATGAAATGCATGGCGCTTGATGGCTTCGTAGTCGACCGTGTTGGCGAAATTGAGCGGCGATCGTAGGCCGGACATTACATACTTCTTGAGGATGATGGTTGCAGGTTCATGTCTTCGCTCTTGCCGCTCTTTGTCGTTCCAGACGCTCTGCCCGCCACATGGGGTCGGCCCATTTTGATTTGAGTTTGGCGGATCGATTGACGGCCGCTTGTTTGGCTACGTATTCCGGGTCCAGCCAACGCTCGCGAGTGCGCAAGGATGACGCATCGCGATTGATCGCCGCCCTCATCTTTGCCTTGGTCGCCTCGCTGTGTTTTCTGCCCAATCTAGACGCTGCCATTTTCAAGCGCGTCTCGATGGGGAGTTTTACTCCTAGACGCTGCTCAGACAGAATTTTCCTTGTCGCCTCAGACACAACCTTGCCGCGCATTCGATCTGCGATTGCTTTCCGGCCCTCTTCGGACCGACAATATCTTCTCGTCCCCTCGTGGAGTTTGGCCAAACTCTCCGGCGTGCACTTCGCCGCCCGCTCGCGCATATAAGCCCGATAAGAGTCGGTGTCTTGACCGCGCTTGACAGCAGCGCCGGTCCTTCTTCTCTCGTTGGGATTTTGATACCGCTTGGTGGCGCCATCTGAGAGTTTCTTCTTAATTTCCTCGGACATTTTATGCCCGATAGTGCCGTCGCCGCCGATTGTGCCATTCAGCAGTGGCAATCCAACGAAACGAAGATAGCCAATCCAGAATTGCTCGGCCTCTTGCCATGCGTCGGAGGCAACCCTGTCTAATTCGACAATTTCCGGGAATTCACCGGCAAGCAGCAGGTCACAGAGCCATTTGTGACGAGGGATATAAGTTCGGCCGCGCCTGACGTCGCTGACATGGGCGAGAAGGCGAGATTTCAAGGAATTCTTGGTCTTTCCAACGTAGCGCAGTTGACCATCGCGGGGATCAATCAGGCCATATATGAAGACGGAAATTTGCTGTATGCTGTCGTTAGCCACTCGATCCTCACATGATCGTTTCGGTTAGGGCCGTCACGGTGCTTCCAACACCGTGGCGGCTCGCTTCTATATAGCCCAGTTCGACAATTCTTGCCACCACTCATCTGCGAATGGAGCGTCTTCATGCCCCAACATGAATGGCAGCCCATCGGTAAAATGGCATATGTCTGGTTCGATTTCCGGATCACTGTGACCGGCCAGCCAGTTCCACGAACAATCCAGTTCCCCGATGTCCTTATCTTCCAACCAGCAGAAGGCATGTAATTCACGCCCAGGCAGTGAGTTCACCATCTCCACTGTCAAAGCAGCGTTCGCCGGGTGCGACGCATTGAAAGCGCAAACGCTTGACCAATTTTTTCGAGAATACCTGGTTTGAATTTGACCATCCATCTTGATCCCTTCCGGCGGCTGAAAGTTGTGCTTGACAACCATCACTGCCTTCGACGGGTCGAGAAGTTTGAACAGCCTTTCGACGTTTGAACGGACTAGCATATCGCTGTCCATAAAGATTGCCCATCCGCTACCCGCCAGATGAGGGCACAGGAACCTAGAGATCGCAAATTCGGTACTCATTGGAGCACCGGAGATGTCATCCCAAAGGCGACCATCGCGCACGGTAGTCGGTCGAGTGTATAGGCCGCGAGCGCGAAGATCCGCAAGAACCAGACCTCTCACGGGGACGGGGGTTATAAGATGTTTGTTCAGCGAATACCTTGTCACGGCGAACGCCGCAGCCTCGCGCGGATCGAATCCGATGTAGAAGGCGTGCTTGACGTGCCTCATTGGTCTTTTCTCTTGCCCTTGTGATGCTCAGTGCAGGCTGCCAATGGCGTCTTGGGCCAGGCATGCCCGCGGGCGCCGGTCGGATTGAGATCGCTGACCTTCAGTTCCGGTTCCGTCTCGAGCGCGCGGTCCCAGACGAAGGCGGAATGCCATTCGGTGAGTTTGAACACTGAGTCGTTGAGGTAGAAGTCGGCGAACAGGCGCAGCACGCGCCGCGTACCCGGGCTCATGCGCATGGCGTAGAAGCCGATTTCCGTGTGACGCCCCGGCCGCCTGATGCAGGCTACGTCCGCGCCGTCGAGCAGCGATTCAATCCAGCCGGCCGGAACCGTCGCGGTGGTTTCGGTGTCGGCGTCGAACCAGACGAAGATGTCGCCATCCTCAAGACCTTCGATGCCCGGGATGGGTGCCAGCGCCTGCGGCATCCACTTCACAGCGTCATGGCGCCATGAGTAGCCGTTCTCGTTCGTTTTCGTGCCCGCCGGCGCCCGATGGCCCATGGCGGCCATTTCGCTGCTCCAGCGGTCCAGGAATGCCCGGTAGCCGTTGATCAGTTCCAGCGGCGCTTGCTTGCCACGCGGGAGGCCAATGAAGCGGTCGGTGACCATGACCAGTTCGACATCCGCCGGCCAATAATCCGCGAAAGTCTGCGCGAACGTGCGGCCATAGCGTTCCCATGCCGTGCCCCAGCAAAGGGAGCAGACTCGAACAGTCATCAGCAAATCCTTGTTGGGGAGGCCAGAAACGCAAATGGCGGTCCGAAGACCGCCATATCCTTGCAAAACAGCAACTTGCCACGCCCTGCGCTACCTAACCTTGGTCAGCGCCGCCTAACCATGCCGCGCCGGACCACGCCATACAATGCCCGACGATGCGCAGCCTGATCGGACCGTGAGCAGCCTAAGCTGCCTGTAGAAGACCGCCGCCGTCTTTCACTATTTCCCATCGGGAAACAACGAAACGACCGAAGGGGCCCTTTCGGGCCGGACGAAAGTCGCCGAGCCCGATCTTCTTACCAGCGTCATCCACAACTGCACGGACAAGCGATGGTGAAAACATTGTTTCGTCCACGTCCAAGGTGAACTTTGCCGCCCATACGTCTACGCGCGGTCGATGACACATGATGCGGCCGCCAGTCGACGGGATAACGACCGAACGGCTATCGACTTCCCATTCCGTCAGCGGATCACCATCAAGGTCAGTCAAATTGCAGACAAGGTCATCAACCATGATGCCGGCAGGAATGAGTGATGTCCGCAGCGTGGTTAGTTTCGATTTCCCAGCCTTGTGGAATGTTCCCGCCGCAATGATGCACGCGAAAATGTTCGGGCCGGGGATATAGAGTTTGCCGTCACCATCAGCATACCGCTTCGGCTCCGCCTGCTGCCTTGGTGTCCCGCGGTCGCCCTTGAAATTCACCGATGTACCGCTTGAAACGGCCACTTCGTTATGCTCGGTGAACCTGTTCATCAACAGGGGCGTAATGCCCTGAATGGTCACTTGGATTTTCATTCGGTCCTCTGGTCGCCTTGCCATCCGCCTAAATGGCGAATAACGATTATCGTTTAGGCGAACATATTTCGTCAGTCTAGACTTGTCAAACGATTTTCGTTATGGTTATCGAAAATCACTTGCAAGGAGAAACCATGACAATCACTCCAGAGCAATGCCGGGCCGCTCGCGCTCTCCTCGATATCTCGCAGGCAGATATGGCAGATATGGCATCAATCAGCCTCAGCACGCTCCGCAACTTTGAGGCCGGAAGATCCACTCCAATGGCAAACAATTTGACAGCACTCGAAGAGGCCATAAAGCGCTCCGGTGTCATCCTGCTGGCGAAGAATGATTTAATAGACGGCGGCGCTGGAGTTCGACTCTCTTAACCGTCGACCAATCCGCCGTGCATCCTGATGACGACGTTGCAGACGTAGGGCTGGAAGTAGATCAATGTCCTCGCCATCGAGGCGACTTCGCTTGCCTCGAGGAATCTCTTCTTCGGGTGCTCATCACGCCGGCGAATGAGGTTGTCGACGTCAGTCCTGGATGTCGTCATGCGGCAGTCGCCGATGATCCCCGGGGAGATGCCGACCAGTTGCTGATGCTGCGTCAGACGCTTGGTTTCGATGTAGCTGTGGATCAGCGCCTTCGATGAAGCGTAGTTCTCATCGAATGATCCTCGGTATCCGCTTTCGGACCCAATGATGCAGACCCGGGCGAATTCGTTGCCGGCGAAGATCAGGTCGCAGGCGCGGACGATCGAGGTGTAGTTTACCTCGATGCCTTCCTTGATCTCGGCTTCAGTCTGATCGTCGTACTTCTTCGGACGAAGCAGGCCCTGGCAGAACAGATAGCGCTGCGCGTCGATCGGGAAGTTCGGCTCCATCGGCTTGCCGTGGACGGTGACTTCGGCAGAACGGAGAAGTGTGCGGAACGCTTCGGCTATGGCACTGCGCCAGCCGGTGATGACGATGGTCATGTCACAACCCGATAGAGCCGAAAAGATCGGCCAAAAGATCGGCCAAAGACATCACGCGATCATCCCCTTGATGATCCGCTCGGCCTGTATCACCGCATCGATCTTGCCTGCGCGGACTCTCAGCGCGCGCTCGCCGACGCGAACGACGTCAACCAATCGACTGTCTGACCCTGAAAGCGGCATGGCGCGGATGCTGAGGCGGTAATCCGCCACTTGATAGAGATCGCGCACCGCCGGGTAGAAGCCGGCCATGTCGCTGATCATGAACTGTGCCTGCCGCTCAATGTCCGCGGCGCTCAGACCATCAAGCAGGGCCTTCGCCTCACCCCAGGTCTTGCAGTTCTTCGAAAACGGCGTCCATTTCGCCGAAGAGAGGCTCGACAGACCGAGATCCTCGTTCCACACGTAAAGGCTGGGGAACGGACCGTCTGTAATTGTGACGCACTTGTCGGTAGGCCCATTCAGAAGGACCACAAGGCAGGGTTCGTAACGATCGACCCCGGCGCTGTCATTGGCGCAAAAGGTGCAGTCGATACTTAGATCATAGTCGCGGCTATCGACCTCGCCGACTGTCGTGTTGAACTTGATTGCCCCGTCCAGTTCCTTCGCAAAGAAGGCCTTGGCGTCGTCGACCACGATATGGCGCTCGCCGAGCATCACGCCGCCCTCGACATAGGTCAGGCCGAACTCGGCCGGATCGTAGAGGGTCAGGAACTCGACTTGATCGCGTAGGATCCTCGTGTAGGTGCCGAAGTCGATCAGCGAATGGTCACGCGCGACCGCATAGATGTTCACCGGGATTGACCGTGTGAATTGCCCGTATCGCTCAAGGAACTCGACCTGGTGCTCTTGGCAGGCCTTCTGCGTGGCGGAGGACCGCGGATAGTGCGGAGCTCCAAGATGCAGCCTGGCCGGGATGTTTCCCGATGCGCCGTTGAAGATGCGGCCGCTGCTCTCATGCACCTCGACGTCATGGCCGGCGGCGATCAGCGCCAATCCGATGGAGCAACCGAACCAGCCGGCGCCAAGGACGCGAACCCTCATATGGAGAACCGTTCGACAAAGACGCCGTCGGCGCGCTTCTCGCGCACGGACAGGACGACTTCGATGGGCTTCTCGCGCTTGATCGCCGTCATCCAGCGAGTGGCGTTCCAGCCGAAAGGATGCAGGTCCGGCTTCTTGAAAACCTTCTTCTTCACCGGCGCGATCTTCTCGGCGATGTAGAGCGCCTTGTTCGACAGCGAGTAGAGCCGGTCGAGCACCCACGGCAGATCAAGGACCGGAATCGATCCCAAGACATGCGTGCAGATGACCAAGTCGAACTTGCCAATAGGCTCGGCGGCAAATGGCGGATAGGCCGGGTCAAATTTGGTGACCGGGATGCCCCAATATTCCTCAATCGTCATGCCGACCGGGATGGACCCGGTCGGATCGGCGTTGCGCCAGGCGTATTGCTCGCCCTTGCCGCAGCCGTAGTCGAGAATCGTCTCGCAACCCAGGCGCTCGATGATCTCCTTGATGAAAGGAGCGTGCGGCCGCAGGAACTTGCCGGAATAGGTCTTGTGCTCGGCGTGGTGACGCGTGGCGTCAGCAAGCGCGGCCCGGTACTGCTCGCTCGGTTTCATGATTACCCGTAAATCTGCGGACGGATGATCTGCCACGCCTCGCCGTCTGCGTATTCCGGCAGAGTGAATTGGGCGTATGCAAGATTCGCCAGCCACTGGTTCCGATCACGACGTTTGACCATCAGTGGCGACTCGATGTCAGCCAGCTTGACCGACGAGATCGGCTTCGCCACCGCATCACCAAGTACAACGCATGGAATGCCGGCGAGGACAGCTTCAAAGCAGGCGTTCGAGCCGTGGGTGACGACCGCGTGCGCGCCGTCGAGAACTTGGTCGATGGTCTCGCCTTCCCCGTAGGAGAACCGAGCACCGTCGATCGCAACCGCTTCTTTCCAGCTTGGCTTCGGCCGATAAACGATCGGGCGGTCGCTGAACTGGCGGAGATGTCGGACAAGGCTTTCTGCGTATTCAGTGGGCTCCGGAAGCCCATAGAAAGCGTTGTATTTGGCCGATGATCCAGCGATGACAATGTGGTCACCGATGGTCCGCCATGGCTTGACCTTCAGGCGCAGTCTCTGCAGCCGGTCCGCCGGCCGCGGCGTCTTCATCAGATACCGCGTCGGGTGATGACCGTCGACCGACACGCGCCAGTATTCCCATGTCTTGATCGGGCCGCCGGCGCTGTGCCGCGAATAACCCTTATCCAAAAGGATGGTGTGAATCCCTGCGCGCCAGTTCGCCTGATAGAGTTCCTTGCTCTTCACGCCGACCATGACCGCGACTTCGCAATCTGAAGCGACCTGAACATCGCCATCCAACTGCCTGACAACCGCCTCGTCGCCGTGTTCGATCACGCCGCGCGCGAAGGCATCGGCAAGCAGACCCTCACGGGGTTTAGACGAGCGATAAAAGCAGACCTTCAAGGCAAGAGCCCTTCCGATTTAAGATGCCGCCAGGCGACACCCTCAGTCATTTCCTGCACGTCGAACTGGCACCAAGCGATGTCGTTGACGAGTTGCTCGCGGTCACCGTGGCGCCGCGGCTCTTCGATCTTCGATAGGTCAGACAATGCCAACGGAGACGCGAGCCCTTCCATGCAGAAGGCAGGCACGCCAGCAATCAATCCATCGATCGAAACATTCGAGTGATGCGTGACCACCGCATGGCAGCCCACCAGCATCTTCCTGACGTCGTCGCGAGTCTGTTGGAACATCGATCCCGGGATAGGCGACGCACCAAGCCAACTGGGCTTCGCGCGGTAGATGATCGGGCGATCGGTATGCCTGCGGAGTTCCGCGACCGCCCAGCGCTCCCATTCCTCCGGTGCAAAGCCGTCAACGACGGCGCCCTTGTCGCTTGTTCCGGCAACCAAGATGTGGCTACCTGTCGTCCATTCGCTGAATTTTATCCCGAACTTGGCGGCGCGTGAGCCGTCATGGCTGCGGTTCTGGAAATAGGAGGTTGGGTGCCGACCGTTGACCGAGACCTTGTGATAACCAGTCCAGCGCCCGAGATCCTTACGGCCCCAATATCCGAGATCGACATAGACAACCGGCCGGCCGGCATCCCGATAGCCCTTGAAAACAGCCCGGAGCGTTTCGTCAAAGCCATAAAAGACGGCGATATCCGAGTCCGGAGATTTGAAAGACGTCGAAGGCATGACGCGAACATTGTCGCCCACCCGATGGATGCCCTGCGCCATTGCCGCGCCGATGAGCATTGACCGCTTGTGCGCCGGAATCTGATAGACCGTTACCCGAGCAGACACTTAAACGGCGTTCCTTCTTGGATTTCCTCGGAGGACCACTGCGCATAGGCAAGACTGCGGAGCATCGGCAGGCGATCGCCAAGGAATGGATTTTCGATGTCACTGACGCCACACTTGGCGGCTGGTCCGCCGATCCATGTCGGCATATCGTGGAAGACTGGGACACCAGCAACGATCGACTTGATGCCGGCGCCGCTTGCCCAGGTCACCGCGGCCCATGCATGCTGCAGGTCCGGATCAGTCTTTTCCTTGCCTGGGTGCGGGCGAATCCTTATCGGCCGGTCCGTCACCTTCCGGAGACGCTCAACGACCCTTGCCGTCCAGTCAGACGGCATCGCAATGCCAGGTTCACCTATCCCGCGCTGCGGCAGAACAACGATCTCGCCGCCACAGGAGCGCCATGGCAGCAAGTTGATGCCAAGTTGATCCCATCGGTCGCCGGCGCCCTCAACCCACGCGCCGGCGCCCAGATGGTGCCCCAGCGCAAGCGCATAGAGCAGGTGCCCGTCCCTATCTTTCCCGATGTAGCCATTTTCGGCCACCAGAACCCTTGCGCCAGCCTTCTCGTACCGATTGGCGAGATCGTGATTACCTCTCGACCGATTCCAAATCAGCAAGACGTCCGTCGGACCAGGCCTTTCCTTCGGCGGATGCCCGACTGCATATCCGAGGCGAGCCAATCCTCTCCGAAAGACGTCCCGTCGATAATACGGCGAGTCGCTGAAGGTGTCGGAGGCGACGCCTATGACCATTCGGTGTCCAGATTGATCCTTGGCAGCCAGGTGATCGTGCTTTTGATGGTCGCGTTGACCACCGCAATCTTGCGGCGCGCGAGCTCGTCGGTCAGGCCGCGGAAATGCTTGCGCCAGTTTTCAGTGTTGGAGTGGAGATCCATCCCGGGACCGTGAGGTCCGAACCAATGCGACTTGGCGCCGTCGTCGGAGAAATCGAAGGCGACAATGACGATCCGACGGGCGCCGAGTTGCGCGGCCAGATGGACCGCTTGGTAGCCGCTGTTGCAGCCACCACGGATACAGCCTGGCGTGTCGTCAAAGCCTTCAATGCCGGTGTTCTTGAGCGTCCGGACGTCATGGAAACCGGTGATCTCGAGCGAGGTCTTCAACCCGCGAAATGCAGGCACTCCCTTGTGCATATTCCACCAGCGCTTGTCGGACGCATGCAGGATATCAGCAAACCAGCAAGGGTAGATCGCATCGTTGATGGCAATGACGCGTATCTTGTCCTCGGCGCGCGCCATACCGATCCTGCGAATCTGGCTGAGCGTGAGCGATGGGCCGCCAGCGGCAACAACCACCGGCCGATCGCCGAATGGTGCGATGGGGAGGCATGTGACGGCCATGACCTATCGAAACTTGGCAAGTTCGCTGTTGCGGTTCGTGCCGATAGACTGATTGTCGCGATCATCCGGAATGCCAGACCGTTTCGAACGGCGCCCGGGAGACTGATCAGAATCCGTCCCCTCGAAGAAGGCTGACGGATGGGACGGGTGCATGAACTCGATCATCGCGAAATTGGCCGCGTCGATCAGGAACTCAGTGTTCCCAGTTTCTGCATATTTCCTCAAGCGGTCAGTCAGGGAGGTGATTGCGTTCACCTTGTGAGGATAGGCTTCGGAGACCAAGCCATACTTGTAGAAGCTGACCACCATCCGATCCTTCATGCCCTGCACGAAGGGGTCGGAAAACTCTGTCGAAAGAATTGCTTCGACTGAAGACATCTTTGCCTCTTGGGTTTGAAAATGAAAACGGCGGCCCGAAGACCGCCGCTGAAACCTATTATTCGGCGCTGCCGAATGTCTTCTTGAGGAAAGCCATGATCTCCGCGCGGAAGTACCAACCGGCAGCGCAGGCGATGGCGAGAAGGATAAGCTGTGTCATGCTACTCTCCTTTGTTTGAAAATGGCGCCGCAGCCCCTCGTCCCGCCCATGGCGTTCTGATGTCTACTGCGGTCTTAATTGGTTGCGGGAAACGGATTCGAACCGCTGTCCTTCTGGTTATGAGCCAGACGAGCTACCAGGCTGCTCTATCCCGCGGAAACTGGCCAATAATGGCGGTTGCTCTCACGCGCCCGGGCATGCGCGGCGTCGCGCAGTTCCCTTGGCGTCATGTCGTCAAACGTGTGATCGAAGAACACTGGAAGCCCGACGGCGATCAGATTCAGATCGCTCGGCTGGCAGACCGCGAGTGTTTTACAGCGGCTATCGACATC
>NZ_RZPB01001470.1:0-494 GCF_003998535.1 Mesorhizobium sp. M7A.F.Ca.AU.002.02.1.1
CGGCTGATCGGTGGCGACCGCGACTACGAGGCGCTGGTCGCCCGCGTCGTCGGTTTCGTCGAGGCTCCGGCGCTCGGCCTCGACCTGCCGCTCGACGTCCGCGGCACGGCGTTCCAGCAGCGCGTCTGGCAGGCCTTGCGCGCCATCCCCGCCGGCCAAACGGTTTCCTATGCCGAGATCGCGCATCGCATAGGCGCACCTAAGGCGGCCCGCGCCATCGCCGCCGCCTGCGCCGCCAACAATCTTGCCGTCGCCATTCCCTGCCACCGCGTCATCCGCAAGGACGGCGCACTTTCCGGCTACGCCTGGGGCGCGGAGCGCAAGCGCGCGCTGCTCGACCGCGAGGCAGCGTCCGACAATGCCAACCGGTCGGTACGGGCCTGACGAGGACCGGCAATGCGCGCGATGGCAAGGTCTCCCACCACCGATGCGAACATCCAGACCCAAGCTGCCGGCAGCCGCCGCGCCCCTGACGCGAAATCATGGGTGATGAC
>NZ_RZPB01001471.1:0-492 GCF_003998535.1 Mesorhizobium sp. M7A.F.Ca.AU.002.02.1.1
GACTGGCTGCAGACAGGCCCGCAAAGCTGGGACATCCTGGCCGACACCGACAAGGGCGCCATGGTGCTGTCGGGCGGCGGCTCGAAGCTCGCCATCGATGGCAAGCTCATTCACGAAGAGCCGGAAGCGGAATATCCGATGCTCTACAAGCGCTTCGCCGAGATCGTGCGCGCCGGCGTTTCCGATGTCGATCTGGCCCCGCTCCAGCATGTCGCTGACGCCTTCATGCTCGGCAAGCGCAACGTAGTCGAGGCGTTTTTCGATTGAGCTCTGGAACCGCACTCGCTGATCGCGCGCGGGGGTCGCAGGTTGGGAATAGTCGCGCGACAGGATTGTCGCGCGACTGAGAACCAGCGGATCGCCAGGCTCAATTCCTGGTCCTGCAACCGGCACGCTTGACCATGTCGGCAATGATCAGTGGCGTCGCCGGTGTCTGAGACCAGTTACCCTGACGAGGGGCGCCCGCTTCAAGGGCGGCGCGCACCGCTCGTG
>NZ_RZPB01001472.1:0-486 GCF_003998535.1 Mesorhizobium sp. M7A.F.Ca.AU.002.02.1.1
TTGCTGCGTCATCGCTGGGGCCTCGACCAGTCGGAGCTGACGCGGCTGGCTAACTACCTCTGGGCGCTGTTGCATCTCGACCTCGGCCAGTCGGTGACCTTCTCCCGACCGATCCGCGATGTGATCCTCGAACGCCTGCCCAACACGCTGCTGTTGATGGTCAGCGCCACCGCGCTCTCCTTCGGGCTCGGCTCGGCACTCGGCATCTATGCCGGCGCCCGGCCGGGCAGTTTCCGCGACCGCTTCCTGTCGATCGGCTCGCTGGCGCTCTATGCCGTGCCGGGTTTCTGGCTCGGACTGGTGCTGATCGTCGTCTTTGCCGTCGACCTGCGCTGGCTGCCGATCGGCGGCATCGAGACCCTGGCTTCCGACAAGACCGGCCTTGACCGCGCAGCCGACATCGCCGTCCATCTTATCCTGCCTGTTTCGGCCCTCGGCTTCATCTACCTGGCGCTCTATCTGCGCATGATGCGCGCCGGCATGGCC
>NZ_RZPB01001473.1:0-485 GCF_003998535.1 Mesorhizobium sp. M7A.F.Ca.AU.002.02.1.1
TTGCCTTATCCCAACTTCGCAATGAGCAGCACATTGCAGAATGGCACGACAACAGTCTACGCTAAGGTCGGCGCCATGATTGCTAACAAAGGCTCGCAATACGGGATGAGTACGGGTGACGAACCCGGAACGGTTGGCGGCGTCAAATCCAATACGTTCAAACAGGCAACAGATTGGATACTCTACTCGTTCGACGTCAAGATGGATGGCAAGAACGCCTGCCGCCACACCGACAAGAAATATCACAACAACAAAAATACGGTCGACCTGCAGGGGAATGCAAATCCAGCCCCGCTGCCTACGGTCGTTTTCGATTCGGCAACCTTTCCTAACAAGGTAGCCAACATGAGGAAGCGGATGCCCGCTTCCGGCAAGAAGAAGCTGACGCGCCAGACAAGCCGAAGCGCCATCCGCAAGAACCGGCGAGCCGCGCTCAAAGGCGAGAAAAAGGGCAAGAAAAAGACGTCGCTCGACGAGTTTCCCTT
>NZ_RZPB01001474.1:0-485 GCF_003998535.1 Mesorhizobium sp. M7A.F.Ca.AU.002.02.1.1
GTCCTGGTGAAGGCGCTTGATCTCGCCGCGCATTTCGTCGCGAAGCTGGGCATCCAGATTGGACAGCGGCTCGTCGAACAGAAAGATGCGGGGGTTGCGGACTATGGCGCGGCCGATGGCGACGCGCTGACGCTGCCCACCGGATAACTGGCGTGGAAATCGCCCGAGCAAGGGGATGATGCCGAGCATACGCGCAGCCTCGGCAACGCGCGCCTCTACCTCGGGCTTCGGCATCTTGCGCGCCTTGAGACCGAAGCCGATGTTCTTCGCCACGCTCATATGTGGATAGAGCGCATAGTCTTGAAACACCATCGCCACGTCACGATCGCGCGGCCGCAAGTCATTGACCACCTCGCCGCCAATCTCGATCGTGCCTTGCGAACTCTCCTCCAGTCCTGCAATCGTCCTCAAAAGGGTACTCTTGCCGCATCCGGAGGGGCCGACCAGAACGGTGAACTCACCGTCGCGAATGTGGAGGTCAATGC
>NZ_RZPB01001475.1:0-483 GCF_003998535.1 Mesorhizobium sp. M7A.F.Ca.AU.002.02.1.1
GTCCTTCTATGTCCAGTCCTCCTGGCTGGAAGGCCACAAGGATGAGGCACAGAAGCTCGCCAATGCCTTCGTCAAGACGATGAAATTCATCGCCACGCATTCGGCCGAAGAGATCGCCGACAAGATGCCGAAGGATTATTATGCCGGCAACCGGGACCTTTACGTGCAGGGGCTGGCCGGCGGCAAGGCGATGTTCACGCCGGATGGCCGCATGCCGGCCGATGGTCCGCCGACCGTGCTCAAGGTTCTCTCGACATTCTCGAAGAGCCTGCAAGGCAAGCAGATCGACCTGTCGAAGACCTACACGACCGAATTCGTCGACGCTGCCAAATAGCGGCGCCAGCCTACCACTCGTTGAATAACAAGGACTTGCGCCGGCTGCTAGAATCAAGAAGGCAGCGGCGCGGCCTCCCGAACACCTGGAGATCCGTGGCACTGCCGCGGACTCCCTTGCCCCATTGCGACAGGAGTGCGCCATGCAAG
>NZ_RZPB01001476.1:0-482 GCF_003998535.1 Mesorhizobium sp. M7A.F.Ca.AU.002.02.1.1
CTGTACCTGACCGATCCCGAAGGCAATGGCATCGAGATCTATGCCGACCGCCGTCCGCAGGACTGGAAGTGGAATGGCGACAAGGTGGCGATGGCGACCGAGCGGATGAACATTCCGTCCGTCGTTGCCGAAGTGCCTGCGGGTGACGCCGGCTGGCAGGGCGCGCCGGAAAACAGCGTCGTCGGCCATGTCCACCTGCGCGTCGGCAGGCCGGAAGACGCCGAAGCCTGGTGGAACCAGGAATTCGGCTTCGACACGGTGGCCAAATATGGCGGCCAGGCGGTGTTCCTGTCGTCAGGCGGCTATCACCACCACATCGGCGCCAACGCCTGGCAGAGTTCGGGCGCCGGCCGCCGCGATCCCAGCCGGTCGGGTCTGGCCTGGGTGGAGATGCGTTCGGACAATGTGACCAGCCCGGTGACCCGCGAAGATCCATGGGGCACGGTGATCAGGACTGTTCCCGGCAAGGCTTGATTTGAGGG
>NZ_RZPB01001477.1:0-480 GCF_003998535.1 Mesorhizobium sp. M7A.F.Ca.AU.002.02.1.1
AAACATTGGCATCGTGTTCCAGTCCTTCCATCTCATTCCCAACATGACGGCGCTCGAAAATGTCGCGGTGCCGCTGGAACTGGCCGGCCATTCCGATCCGTTCGCGGTGGCGGCGCGCGAGCTGGCGGCGGTTGGCCTCAGCGACCGCGTCACCCACTATCCCGGCGAATTGTCGGGCGGCGAGCAGCAGCGCGTGGCGATCGCCCGCGCATTGGCGCCGTCGCCGCGCATCCTGATCGCCGACGAGCCGACCGGCAATCTGGACCAGGCGACCGGGCGGCAGGTCGCCGACCTCCTGTTTGCGAAGGCGGCCGAGCGCGGCATGACGCTGGTGCTGGTGACGCATGATCCGGCGCTCGCGGCACGCTGTTCGCGCCAGGTTTCGATGCACTCGGGCCGGATCGAGGCACCGGCGCCGGTCAAGGTGACGGCCTGATGCCGCTGTCCCGGACGTTGAGGCTCGCCGTTCTCCTCTCGCCC
>NZ_RZPB01001478.1:0-479 GCF_003998535.1 Mesorhizobium sp. M7A.F.Ca.AU.002.02.1.1
AATGAAAAAAGGCCGCCCTGAGAGGCGGCCTTTTTAAATAGAAATCAAATATTTAAAGCGCGGACGTGATCTGCAGCTCGTTGTTGCCATCAAGCGCGTAGACGTCGTCGCGGAACTGCACCACGCCCGGACCGGTCGACCAGGCCGAGAGATAGAGGAAGTGGACCGGCACCGGATTGGTGACCTGGATCGGCGTGTTTTCACCGGTCTTGATCGCCGCCTCGAAATGCTGGCGGTCCCAGCCGGGCGTGTCGCGCAGGATCCAGGTGACGAGGTCGCGCACATTCTGCACGCGCACGCAGCCCGAGGAATCGAAACGCAACATCTTGCCGAACAGGCTCTGCTGCGGCGTGTCGTGCATGTAGACGCCATCAGGGCTCGGGAAATTGATCTTCACCGAAGCCATGGCGTTTTCCGAGCCGGGATCCTGACGGAACCGGTACTTGGCGGCGTCGTCGGTCGACCAGTCGACATTCATC
>NZ_RZPB01001479.1:0-469 GCF_003998535.1 Mesorhizobium sp. M7A.F.Ca.AU.002.02.1.1
GTGCCGCAAGCTGCGGCGCATCAGGCGAAATCGCGGCGAGGGTTTCGAGTTCGGCCGAAAACGGCCCGCCACGCTCAAGCGCCGCCTTCAAGGCCGACGCCGCGATGGCAAGCGCGATCTTCGGCTGTCCCGCCGCCGCCTCGACCTTGCCGGACAGCTGCGACACAGACTGCTCCAGCGCTTTCAGCCGGCCATCCTGCGCGGTAGCCGCCTCGCCGGCCGACTTCACCTGCGCGTCGAGGCCTGCCAGTTTTTCGGTGAGCGGACCAAGATCGACCGGCGCCGCGCTGCCCGCCTTGCCGAGGGCGGCGACCGCCGTCTCGATCTGCGCGACCTTGTCGCCCAGTGCGGTGACGCCGGCCGCGTCGCCTGCTCCACCTTTCTCGACAGCCGATTTCAGCGCCGCGACATCAGCCTTGACCTGCTCCAGGCCCGAGGACAGCCCGACCACCTTCGCCGCTGCATCGCC
>NZ_RZPB01000147.1:0-10297 GCF_003998535.1 Mesorhizobium sp. M7A.F.Ca.AU.002.02.1.1
GCGTTACGAAGAGGCGGGGGAGGCTGGGTTGCTCGACCGGCGTTTGGGCAAGCTTTCGACGCGCCGGGTGCCGCGGAGGGGGTCGAGGAGATGCTGGAACTTTATCGCCACCACTACCTTGGCTGGAACGTGAAGCATTTCCACGAATACCTGCTGCGCGATCATGACTTCAACTGGGGCTACCCCTTCATCGAGACGCAGCTTCATGCGGCTGGGCTGGT
This sequence comes from Mesorhizobium sp. M7A.F.Ca.AU.002.02.1.1, assembly GCF_003998535.1. Lineage (NCBI taxonomy): Bacteria > Pseudomonadati > Pseudomonadota > Alphaproteobacteria > Hyphomicrobiales > Phyllobacteriaceae > Mesorhizobium > Mesorhizobium sp. M7A.F.Ca.AU.002.02.1.1. The sequence continues at coordinate 222 of NZ_RZPB01000147.1, forward strand.
GGAACGGGCCAGGCGGCGCGGTGCTCACCGGCGCAAGGAAGTCGTGCGAGGGGAACCTCTACAAATCCGACGGACCTCACGGTCGTCTCGAACACTGCACGAGACAGATTTGCGGGCATTCGGAACTTGCGTCGTATCCCGGCCTTCAACTCACCCCGCTCTGTAATAAAGCAGGCCATTGCTGCGTCCTTCCGTGAATCCAGCGCGAGCTTCTATGAAGCCGGAGCGGTTCTCAATTACTGCGGATACCACCCGAGGTTCGGTTTCTCCGCCGTCAACACTGGACGACAGGTTCTGGATTTTGAGAGCGTGCTCTCTTTGGATCAGGAGGCCGCCATTCCGTCCAACCCAAGCAAGTGGTTTGGTCAGACCAGACGGACCCTAAGCTGTCGTTCTCATTAGGTCGCGATTTCTAAGCAGTGCTCAGGAACGAGCGCTGGCTTCGGCAGCACGATTTTCTACGCGAGCCGATCCAGGTACATCTTGAGCGCCGAGATGGGCTGATGATCGAATTGAAAGACGTCAGCTCAGGCGAATTGTCACTGATTTCATCGCTGGTGTTCCTAAGCACCGCGGAGCGAGGCCATTAGCCTGTTTTCCTCATCGACGAACCCGAGGAGCCTTCACCCGAACTGGCAGCGCAAGTATGTCGAACGTGTAATGACCTCCACATACTACAGGCAGCCCCATGTGGTCATCGCGACCTATGCGCCTCTTGTCGTTAGACGCGCCTTGGCGTGGTCCAAGGACGTCGGTGGTGTCTTCCAGATGGTCAACGGCTGGCCGGTGCGCATTCCGCTCGTGGATTCGACTCCCACGAGTATAGAAGAGGTCCTTTGGCGAGCCTTCGATGTGGTTACGCCTGCTAACCATTTCGCCGTGAATGAGGCGAGGCGGGCTTCTTGCTCTACGTTGAAAGCCACTGAGGGTGAGCCCGCCGCCTATTGGGGCGCCGGCGGCGGACCCTGTGTAAGCGGCTACATCCTTTTGAATCGACCGCTCAGAGGGTCAATGTGCCACTTGAAGGTGAGTTCCCTTTAGGATTCTAGGCAGTGCGGTTTGCGTAGCGTCCAGATCGCCATGCGACTTCGATTTTCAAGCGCGACATAGGCCATCAGGCGTAGTTGTAGCAAGACCAGTGTACCGGTAGCATATGGAGCCTGGACATTAGGCCCACCCTCGTGCCCAGCTATGGTCGGCACGGTCGCTCAACCCGCTTTTGGTCTGCCTGATCGTGCCGACTACCGCCCCCAGGGCTGCCCCTTCCAAGGGTTTGTGCTTTGGTGGCGATTATCGGCAGTCGGACAGGAACGTAAGGTGAAACTAGCGAGGACTTTGCGCGGCTCCGCTACTGCGGGATTGCGCCTAGTTGCAACGGCCAGAACAAATCAAGGCCAAAAGCGAGCCGCTAGGCGCTACCCAGCCGTAGACTCAAAAGAATGGCCGGTGCGGGGACGCTTAGGTTGGAAAGCGTGGGCCGCACCGGCCATTGCGGGATAGCTCTTAGGGATCGTCCCCCGCGCTGCCTAAGTTATAGGCATATTAGCGATTGCTCAATTGAGACTGAAGTCCCTACCCAACCGTAGGGGGATAGCTAAATCCAGCTAGGGGAAAGACCGTTGCGCAGAAAACCAAAGGAGCTGCACGGCTGGCGATCTGTGCACATGACGCCGACCCATCCAACGTCTGTCCTTAAGCCGGTGAGGGAACACCTGAACCGCCAAGGGGCGGCGGACATGAAGGCGTACCGCCCGGCGGGCAACGCCTGAAATCCAACATCCTGTTGAATTGGCCCGCTGCCGAGAGGTGGCGGGCCTTAATCTTTGTGTTGAACGATGTAGCTATTGCTGACGGCGTTGCTCCCAACACCGCGCGTGACAACAACGGTGGTGTACCCGGCGGGCAGGGAACCGGTGACAGTCTCGTCGAGGGGATGACATCGTCCGACGATTTCCCCATTTGGCGCACCTGCGAGCCTGTCTTTCAGAGATGCCTTACACACGTCAAGCGACGCATATGTGGTCGGCGCGGCATCAATGGGCCTGCAGACGACAGCCTCGCCTGGGCTGCAAGAGAGTAAAAGCAGTACTGCTGCGGTTGCCGGATCCATTGTCGAAGCTCCACTGAGACGAGCCTCAACGCAGATCGACGGCCTTTGTTGCACAGGCAGCCCTGGCGGCGGCCCGCTGCCGAGAGGTGGCGGGGCTAATCCCTATTTCGCAAGCGAGTTGCCGGACAGCTCAAAAACCATCGGCTCGCCTCTGAAATCGGAATAGCGAATCCATCGAGGCGAAATCGTAAAAAGTTGTGCTCCTTGCTTTAGAAACTCCGCTTCAAGCGGACAGTTGGCAACGTGGACATCTCTCAACCGCTGTGATTCGTTAGCCTTGGCAGGTCGGGCCCGGCCTTCGATTTGAACCGTGACATTTTCATCCCAGCCGATCACCATGGCGATCCGGCTGTCTCGTTTGATATTTGCCAGCTTCCGACTTCCGGGAAAGCTGTCGAACACGATGTTGAGGTCGTCGCCCAACGTCACCTGTATGACGGCTGCCTCTGGAGACCCGTCCGGATGCACGGTGCTGATAGCCCCGAGCTTATGCCTAGGTGCCCGCGATCATGCTGACCCCAAGGGAACTTTCGATCAGTTCGCCCCAGTTTGTCGAAGGGCGCTTAATGTGTCGCGGTCGAGATGTTTTGGTTGACGCTAAAAAAGTTGGTCGGGTCGTATTTGCTTTTCACTTCCGCAAGCCGTCTGTAGTTTTCGCCGAATGAGGCGCGGATAACTTGGTCCGCGGGCTCGCTCTGAAAGTTCAGAAGGTGCATCCCGCTCGAATGCGGCTCGAACGCATCATACATGGCGCGTACCCAGGCAATATGCCTTTCGCTTTCGGCCGGATCCACCCACTGCGCGGTCATTCCTATGTTGTATTCCGCGCCGCGCTGGGCGAAGGCGGATTCAGCGCGACTGATCCTGCCTGGCGCGCCGCCATAGAACTCTACGATGCAGGCCGAAAGAGGCGACTTCATGCGATTTCCATGCTCGACAAGCAGGTCTATGATCGTGTCGGTAAGTTGCGGAACGAAGCTCGCCTTCCAGAAATTGTGGGTGCCGTCCGGGAAAGCGCCGTCAAGCAGCTTCTGCATCGTCGGGAAGGGCATTAGCTGGATGGCATCGAGCATTGGGGGACCGAAAGCTCGCAGCGGCGCCAGCACACGTGCGCCTTCTACCACGTCACCGCACCAGCATGCGATTACGCCGATCGCCGGCATGCCGTCCGGTGTCGTCAGCATGGCCGCGTAGGCAGTCAGTTCCTCCGGTGCCGTGGCCATGAAGTCACGATAGAAGCGCAACACCTCACCGGACTTGTCGCGTGCGTGAACGATCAGGCCGCCGAGCACTGAAGATATTTGCTGCGCCCGGAAGGTGAAGCAGGTGACGATGCCGAAATTGCCGCCGCCGCCGCGCAAAGCCCAGAACAGGTCGGGGTGTTCTTCCATGCTGGCCGTCAGCAGGTTGCCCTCCGCTGTCACCAGCTCAAACGAAATCACATTGTCGCAGCTCAGTCCGTACTTGCGCACCAGCCAGCCTACGCCGCCGCCGAGCGTCAGACCGGCAACGCCGGTCTTAGAGACGACGCCGACCGGCACCGCCAACCCATGCAAATGCGTCTCTCGGTCGAGATCGCCAAGCGTCGCGCCGCCCTGAACTCGCACGGTCTGGGTCTTGGGCTCAACCATCACGCCACGCATGGCGGAGAGGTCGATCACGATGCCGTTGTCGCAGAGCGCGCGCCCGGCGACATTGTGACCGCCCCCACGCACCGCGACAAGAAGGTCGTTTTTAGAAGCGAATTTCACTGCGTGGATTACATCAGCGACACCGAGGCAGCGTGCGATCAGTCCAGGGTGTCGATCAATTGCCGCGTTCCAAATACGGCGTGCCTCGTCGTAATCGGCATCAGCGAGCCGGATAAGGCGGCCAGCCAACCCCGAAGCGAACTCATCGATGAGGTCGGCGCCAATCGGCATGCCATTGCGACTTTGAAGCTGCGTCTCTAACATATCCTCCTCCTCAAGCGCGTAAGCTCAAGCCTCGCGGTGAGAAGTAGCATAACACCAGTTGGCGGGCCTGTGACGCCGAAAACACCTTCGATCCGATAAGTGGCGCTCGGTGCGGAATGGCCGCTTTTGCCAACTGGATTCTAGGAAGCTGCCAGTCGGCTCGCGGCCCCATGACAGTCACATCAAGCAACGGAGAGGCGCACGCCACCAGCCGAGCAGCTCGCACACCACGGTATACCTCGACTAACGTAACACCGCCGCCGGTTGCGGCGTAACATCTGGGTGGATCGACTATCTGTGACAGGGTAGCGTCACGCCTAAACCTTGAGGTGACAGGGCCGCAGATAGCGAGCCATCGGGCAAAAATCGAAAGGCCGGAAGGGTTGCCGTACGGTTTTACAAGGCAACGACGCTAGGTCGTTCCAACAAAAACCGCGCTGTCGAGATTGGGTCATTGCACTGTTCCCATTCGGTGCTTTCCCCATGAGAACTGCCCACTGGCCTGACGGCTGGCGGGCTTTTTTGTATCAGCGGAACCTTATTACTCATGCTCAGTTCTTGGCGGCAGCGCCCCGCACGCTGCTGGCCAAGGAAAGGCAACCCTTGGCCGGGCCCGCATCGGTCCTCACCCAAGCGGTGCGGGCCCACTGTCGATGCTGCCGAGCCCGTCTTCACACCCTTGGGCGTATCTTTCGAACAGTTCCACCTTTTCTGGATAAGGAAGGCGGTGTAAACGCTGGCAACCTTCGCACCGATAGTGGGCGGCAACGATGAACCAACGCCCTGGCTTGGTGAACTCGTTTCCACATCCGGGGCATTTGAGTGTCATCTCAACCGAAGATAGTTTCTGGGAGAGCGGCATCAGGTCGCGTAACTCAAACTGCCGACGCCAGAATCAGCGTTATCCCCACCACCATCGACGCATAGATCGTGGCTAAAGCACGATCGGTCGAGGAATACTCGGCGGGTGTGCGAGGCCGGCGAAGTCGGGGCCTCGGAATGTTTCGGTGCCCACGGGACGTTGGCGGAAGCGTTGTCATTGCAAGCGCGCAAAGATAGACGCTGGGCTATATCGGCGGCGATCAGAGAATAGTCCGCCACCAATTTCGACCTGTCCGAGACAATGGAGATTTCACGTTGCAACATCGCGCGCCTCCCATGAGTTCTCCCAACTGACGGGTCTAAATTATGTTCCGCCAATTTTGAGAGGGGTGCTGCTGCCGATGTGCTGGCGCGGCTAATCTACCAGCAACAGGAGCGGCTTGCTTTGGCTGCTCGTGCCAAATCACCTGCCGCAAGTCGCGCATGTCGACCTGCTGTCCGCACGTCGGGCAGGTATAGAAGTTGTCGTCCTCATCGGCTGGTTCGCCGCCGTGCTCCTTGCCGGGAATGGATGGTCCACGTCGGACGGCCTCGCCATGGCTGTCAAACAGTCAAATCGTCTAAAATGTTCCGGAACCATTTTAGCGCATGCTAAATTGAAACGCAGTCTTGCGGGTCAGTTCATGCGTCTGAAGTTCATCAGGCCAATGTTTCCCAGGCTTGTCGAGGTCCCCCCGACAGGAGACAACTGGATTCACGAAATCAAGTACGATGGCTATCGGACGCAAATCATAATCGAGACGGCACGGCCCGAGCGATCACCCGGAGGGGGCCTACGACTGGTCATCGACGTACAAGATGATTGTCGAGGCGGCGGCAACCCTTTCCCCCAAGTCGGCAATCATCGACGGCGAGGCAATCGTCCTCAACGGGAAGGGCGTGTCGGATTTCCATTCGCTGCGGTCCGCGATGCGATGGGCGCCGGATCGGATTATCTTCGTCGCCTTCGATCTACTGCACCTGGACGGGGTCAACCTGCGCCCAGCACCTCTGCTGGAACGTCGGGAAAAGCTGCTCGAACTAGTCGGGACTGCCAAAGGCGTGATCCAGTACAGTCACCATGTGCATGGCGGCGGGGCCGACTTCTACGCCGCGGTTGATCGAATGGGCCTGGAGGGCATGGTGTCGAAGCGGCCTGATAGCGTTTATCGGTCAGGCGACACCGAAGCGTGGCTGAAAACCAAATGCTACGAGGAAGTCGACTTTGAAGTGGCAGGCGTGCAGCTAAAACCGGGATCGGCACCACTCGCTTTGATGGCAACCCGCGATGCGGAACGCCGCTATGTCGGATCGGCTCACATCGCGCTGACCAAAGCCATGCGAGAACGCCTGTGGGCCAAGGTGCAGGAGGGGAAAGGCACGCCACCGAAGGGAGCCGACAAGCCAGACGCCGAATGGATCAAACCTGGCCTTGTCGGACGAGTGAAGACCCTTAAGCGCGAGGACAAGCTACGCCATGCGACTTTGCGGGCGATCCGCGAGGCTAAGGCATGACGCCCCGGCCGCTCCACCATGTGAACGTCGAACCCAACTCCCCTGTGGCAGTCGATCAGCGTGCAGCCTTGAAGCTCGTCCGAATGGCCATCGAGCAGGTATGCCCTGCCGGCGTGCTGCCTAGCGAGGAATGGGTGACGGGCTACTATGGCCCAGAACCGATCTATGAAGGCGAGGCATTGGCCAAGGCGATCATTGAGACCGTGGAGCGCCTGACGAAGTAAGCCCGCCGCTGAGGACACAATTACAGCGGCGGGCCTTGCACTTGCACCAGAGCTTGGATTTGAGGAGGGGAATCTCAACCAAGCACATTTCCAACTTCGATCTCAGAAACAGGTTCCAGCCCTACGAAAAAGATTAATCGCGGGTGGCCCGCCACCGGGTCTCGGAGCCAGTGGCGGGCCTTGCTTGGCTGTTTCAAGGAGATTTCCTTACCAAGCGCATTCCGAACTTCGACTGCGGACGCATGTTCCTCCCAGGTCGGTGCAAGAGTTTATGCCCCCGCTGGCAATCGACGCATTGGCCAAGGGACGCCCAACAGGTCAACAGACCTTAAATCGGCTTTCCAGCGCGCAACATGGCCCGCGCAATTGCGAGTTGCGTTTCCAGCCTGGCGTTCTCTTTCTGAGCCATATTGTCGGCCGCTATGAGCCGTTTCAGCGCCCGCAATGTCTCGCCTCGCGTCCATCCCGCCTCCAGCATGCAATCGACAATCACCTGAAAGCCTGGCTCCATGGCCTCCTGGCAGTCGATGGCTCGGTCCTGATAATCGTCCTGTCGCTTGGGCGGATTGACCATATCTGATTCTCAGTTGGCGGGGCCTTTGGGCTTTGTCTCGGACGTAGATCCGTCGAGGAGATCGAGAAATGAGTGCAACGCCTTGACCATCATCCGAGCGCCGTTTTCGCTCAGGGTGAAGGATCGCTTCCCCTCGGCAGTCAATAGCCCGACAAGGCAGACCTCGGGATTATCGCGGTCATCGATTTCGATTGTGACGCCCGAGACCGCTGGCAGCATTACGTCCTTTGGCTTCTTCGGCATCACCACAACCTTGATACGTTCTCACTCCGTTCCCATCTTGGGCGGGCCTCGATCCTTGTCAATGAGACGACCTGAATGTGTGGACGCGTTTTTGTAAAATCGACCATCCCGGACATGGTGCGGCGCTTCGAGTTCGCGCACCCTGGCGACGTTGAGCGTTTGGGCAACGGGTTCCCGGTCTGGAATGGCGCGCCCAGCCTGACCTATCCAATCATTGTACGTGAAGAGCTTTCCACGAGCATGGCCGGTTTCCTTTCTGCGAAGTGGGGGCTGGTTCCCGGCTGGGCGCGCGATGGCGGCGGGCGGCCACCGCCTGTCAATGCGCGGTGCGAGACGATTGCCAGCAACGGCATGTTCCGAAAAGCATACGCCGCGCGCCGTTGCCTGGTGCCCGTCGACGGCTATTTCGAATGGCAAAAGCTCGATGGTTCGGGCACGAAAAAGCAGCCTTACGCTATCGCGATGACGGAGGACGAGCCTTTTGCCATGGCTGGAGTATGGGAAGAATATGCCGACAAGGCGACCGGCGAGTTGATCCGGACCTTCGCTGTCGTCACCTGCGAGCCCAATACGTTGATGGCGACGATCCATGATCGGATGCCGGTTATTCTGGCGCCTGCCGATTACATGCGCTGGCTCGGACCGGAACTGGATCCACGCGACCTCATGAAGCCATATCCTTCGGAGCTGATGAAGATGTGGCCGATTGACAGGAAGGTCGGAAGCCCGCGAAACAACACGCCGGACATCATTGACGAAATTGGCGTGGGACCAAACGACCTTTTCAACGTTTGAGCCTTTACACTGAACGGTCGCGGTAGGAATATTGTCCTCAGGTGGGGCGACTCTCAAAAGGTGTCGCAATGGCTAGGTCAAAACCCTCAAAGCAGTTATAACAGGCTGAAATCGAGCGCTTCCTGGTGGCAGCGGAAGCGCTGCACCTAAGCATCATCAAGCCGTTCATATCACCACATTGCGACCACTACAGGCAGACGCGCGTCCTGCACGAGGTGCTATTGAAGGCCGTGCGGGACGTCACCGGGAAAGAGGTCGAGTTCATCCGGTGGAACACCACTGGACCGGTGCTGCCCCCCTAAGGCTGGGTAAGCGCCTGGCTGCCGGGGATCGATCAGGCCGAACCCGCAGAACTGACAATGCCAGCGATGCGGATAGCGACGGCATCAAGTCCGCCGTCGTAAATTCTCGTGAGGACGTGTTCCGCAGCTTCAGCCCGTTGGGCAGTGCAACCGCGAACGTCGCCACCGCCCAACCTTGCCGGCCTGTTGGCGACGCAATCCCAAACTCCCCACAATCCGTCGCGCTCAATATGACAATAGAATCTGTGCTTGTGATTTTCCATGCAAGGTAAACTCCCCGCATCCCCATTGGGGTCCGATCTATCCAGGAAGGTGGTTAATGGGCCCGCGTTCGCCGATCGCACTTTAGGCTGGCCGCAGTGGTCCGTCGCCGCACGATGGACTGCTCACTGCACCGGCCATTCTCCACGACACCAGCGCGCGTCAGACGGCTGCCGATGCGGAATCGGCGAGATGCGGGAACAGAGTTCAGACGCCGACGTTTTTTCCCCAGGTCACGCGATTTTGCGCGTGTAGAACTAACGGAGGTAAAAATGAGCATCAAAATGCTTACGATGGGCGCGATGGCGCTCGCAGTGATGACGGGCTCAGCGCTGGCTGGCAGCAGCACCACTTCCGCGCTCGATGATCCTGCAAAGATGTCACCTTTCTTCACGGATGCCGGCATGAAAACCTTGAGGTCGGAAGCGGATTTCAAGACCGCATGGATGTCCATGAAACCGGATGAACAAAAGGCGGTGCTGAAAGACTGCGGCGACACCACGCTCAACAAGTCGCACGCTGATTTCTGTGCCATGGCCAAGAAGATGGGCGGCTGAGAATAACCGCTCTAGGCATTGTTCCCGAAACGTATTTGGCCCGTCCCTTAGGCACGGGCCTTTTTCTGCGGACCATTCCCTTGCGAGCCATGTTGCTAAGCGCTCCCGTCGGTCTCGCTTTCCTCGTCAATCATCCGGACTGGCAGATAAGCATTCGTTTCCAGCCACTCACGCAAGACGATCTGAATGAGCTCCGACCGGCCGATTTTCATTTCAGCGGCAATGGAGTTCAGTGCGTCCTGTGTTGCTGGCTCTAGCGGGAGGCCGGCGACGTTCCGGAGCATCAACGCAGCGCGCCGAAGCATGATCGGAAGATCCGCTCGCGACATGTCGGCGATGCTATCGGCGGCGTTCTCCAGTTCTTTGGCGAAGGATGATAGGGGCATGGCTCTCATCCTAAAGACAACAGCGGAATAATACACAGCAATTCAATTGAACAACGGGTGTATCGGGGAACGCCGCAAAATTATCTTGGTTGGATTGGCAGCAGGGATCACGGTTCACCTGGGCGGGCATCAATGGATGAGACGGTGATCCGAATATGCAGGCGGAACCTGTCGAAGAACAGCACGACCGCGAAGCCGTGGACCTCAGCTCTGTCATTGAACGCGTAACTGCGAGGGTTATCCACAGGTCACCAAGATTGGTAAAACGCTCCGAGCTTCGTTAAGGTTTCGTT
>NZ_RZPB01001480.1:0-469 GCF_003998535.1 Mesorhizobium sp. M7A.F.Ca.AU.002.02.1.1
CTAGAAGACATCATCCGCCGCGGCCAGGACCGGCTGCGGCGCGCTCTTCCGGGCGGCGGCGGCGCGAGCCCGGCTATCTTCGCGCTGATCGCGGCTGCACTTGTGGTGCTGTGGGCGTTCAAGGCGGTTTACACCGTGCAGCCCGATGAGGTCGCGGTCGAACTGCGCTTCGGCAAGCCGAAGACCGAACTGTCGCAGCCTGGCCTGCATTTCCATTGGTGGCCGCTCGAAACCGTCGAGACGGCCAAGATTTCCGAGCAGCTCGTCGATATCGGCGGTGGCGGCGCGACAAGTGGCAATACGTCCGGGCTGATGCTTACCGGCGACCAGAACATCGTCAACGTCCAGTTCTCCGTGGCCTATCAGGTCTCCGACCCGCGCGCGTATCTGTTCGATGTGTCCGATCCCGACGGCATGCTGCGGCAGGTTGCCGAAAGCGCCATGCGTGAAGCCGTCGGCCGCCGGCCGG
>NZ_RZPB01001481.1:0-468 GCF_003998535.1 Mesorhizobium sp. M7A.F.Ca.AU.002.02.1.1
GGGCGGTGCTGGTCGGGCTGGGCGTCCATGTTGCCCTGCAGAAGAGCTGACGCATCGGACAGTCGCGGGTCATGTCCTGACGTTGCGCTGCGTGGATTTGCGGTATATCGGCAGGCATGAACGATCCGGCCCGTAAATTGACAATTTTCATCACAATTGAGATTTGCCTTACCCTCGCGTTGCCAGTGACATGATCAAGCACAATCCGCCTTCTCCAGAACCATTGCACCGCGCCATTGCGCGGTTCGGCCAAGCCACCGTGCTGGTGGTCGGCGACTTCATCCTCGATCGTTTCGTCAACGGCGTCATCGAGCGGATCTCGCCGGAAGCGCCGATCCCGGTGCTGCATGGGCGCGGCGAGACCTCGACCATGGGCGGCGCCGGCAATGTCGTGGCCAACATCGTTTCGCTCGGCGCTGCCGCTGTCCCCGTTTCCGTAATCGGCGCCGATCTGGCGGGCGACAGTCT
>NZ_RZPB01001482.1:0-464 GCF_003998535.1 Mesorhizobium sp. M7A.F.Ca.AU.002.02.1.1
TGCCTGCACTGCTCGAATCGCCGTTCGAGGTGGCGGTCAGGCCCTGTTCGATCGTCGGCCGGATGACGAAGGAGCCCCATTTGACGCCGGTGGCGGCAAACGGATCATCCTCCAGCTTCTTCTTCTGGCCTTCGATGGCGTCCGTACGCTCCGCTCCTGGGTCGAGCTTCTGCCTGTCGGCGCTGTCGATGGTGAGTGCGCGGCGGTTGGCCGTGTCCGCATCGGTCTCTGCGGCATCGGTGGCGTCCGGCGTGGAGGCGGTCGTGGAAGCGGTGATGTCGGAGGTGTCGGCCGTCGATTTCTTCTTCTTTTTCGACTTGTCGGCAGCCTTGTCCTTGGCTTGGTCAGCCGCATTCTGCCTGGCGGCCGATGAGCGGCGGCGCGGCTTGGGCGGCGCCGCAGTGTCGACGGACGTGTCGTCAGTGGCTGCCGGCGGGTCAAAGAGGCTGCCCGTCGCGGTGGCC
>NZ_RZPB01001483.1:0-461 GCF_003998535.1 Mesorhizobium sp. M7A.F.Ca.AU.002.02.1.1
GCCATGCCATTACCAAGCGCACTGGAAAGCAGAAGCGTGTCAGGGTCCAGCCAATTAACGTAGCCTTTGGCCTCGGGGAGGTTGAAGCCGTCGGCGACAAAGCTCAGAGAAATCAGGTCGAATTCGCGATGCACGACCGCGTCGCTGCCGCCGCGCGACAGGCGCAGAACGGCTCTTTCCCGTCTCTCCGGCTCGATGGACGCGCCGTCCCAGATCCAGTCCTCTCCGTCGCTAGCCGCGAGAGCATCCAGATCGAGCAGTAGCTCCCATTGGGGATCCGCCTTCATGTAGGCGGCAAGGGTGGTCCGGCGCCACAGTCCGCGTGGATTACCGTCATCTCGCCAGTAATTGTAGAGGTACTGACTACGGCGCGCGATCAGGGGAAGATTGTCGCGATTGTCGAAAATGGCTGTCAGAGCCGCGCGGTCGCGCTCGAACTGCGTTCCACCGAAGTGCTTCAG
>NZ_RZPB01001484.1:0-461 GCF_003998535.1 Mesorhizobium sp. M7A.F.Ca.AU.002.02.1.1
AGCTGGTACAGCGGCCCGAGCCGCGGGCGGCAATAAACGATGTTGTTGTGGAGGTTCATGCGGCGGGATTCGTCAACACCGAACTGGAGTGGCCTTCGACCTGGGCCGATCGAGCCTTCCGTGACCGGACGCCATCGATCCTCGGCCATGAGCTCGCAGGTGTGGTCACTGCGCTCGGCTACGGCACCACGGGACTGTCAATCGGTCAGCGCGTATTCGGCCTCGCCGACTGGCATCGCGACGGGACCCTCGCTGAGTATGTCGCCATGGAGGCACGCAATCTCGCGCCGCTGCCCGGCGACGTTGACTTCACGGTGGGTGCGAGCCTGCCGATCTCCGGCCTGACCGCGTGGCAGGGGCTGTTCCAGCATGGCCGCCTTCAGGCGGGGCAAAGCGTGCTCGCGCACGGCGCGGCCGGTGCCGTCGGTTCGATGGTGACGCAGCTTGCAAGGGAGGCCGGG
>NZ_RZPB01001485.1:0-457 GCF_003998535.1 Mesorhizobium sp. M7A.F.Ca.AU.002.02.1.1
TCGGGTCGCGCTGTTCCCGGTCACGCCGTGCACCGGCGGGACCGTGGTGATGAAGGGCTTTGCCGTCGCGCTCATCGGCGGGCTCGGCAACATCTATGGCGCCGTCGCCGCCGGCCTCATCCTCGGCATCGTTGAAGGCTTCAGCGCCGGCTACGGCTTCTCGCAATGGACCGATGCCTACTCCTTCGTCTTGATGATCCTGGTGCTGATCGTGCGCCCGCACGGCCTGTTCGGCGGCACCAGCGGACCGAGGATGGCGTCATGAACGGCGGTGCCACCCTCAAGCCGCTGCGCGCGCTGCTGCCGGTGCTGGTCATCCTGGCGCTGATCGCGCTGGTGCCGCTCGCCTCGCCCTCGAACCGCTTCCTGTCGCTGGCGATTTCGGCCGGCACCAACGTCATCGCGCTTTACGGCCTGTCGGTTCTGTTCGGCCAGACCGGCATCCTGTCGATGGGGC
>NZ_RZPB01001486.1:0-455 GCF_003998535.1 Mesorhizobium sp. M7A.F.Ca.AU.002.02.1.1
AGCCTGCTCTATTCGGCCGGCGGCATTCTGCTCGGCGGCCTTATGCAACTGCCAAGTCCGCAGCAGGGCGACAACTACCTGATGCCGTCGATCGCCGCGACGGTTCTGGGTGGAACCTCGCTGTTTGGCGGCAAGGGCAATCTGGCGGCAACCGTGATCGCCGCTCTCTTTCTCACACAGCTCCAGCAATTGGTGCTGACGACGGGCGCCAGCATCGGCGTTCAATACCTTTTTCAAGGTGCCGCGATCCTGGTCGGGGTCGGCATCTATGGTCTTAATTTTCGCAATCTCAAGCGTGCAATCAGCTTGAGGAACAGGTCGACCGCATGATGTCGGCGGCCAAGGGAATAAACAGTTTCAACGCTGTCCATCACGGCAGGTTGGAGAACAGCAACCAAACTTCGTTGGGAGGAAATGATGAAGTCTTATCTTGGATTAAACGTGATATCGGGCGC
>NZ_RZPB01001487.1:0-451 GCF_003998535.1 Mesorhizobium sp. M7A.F.Ca.AU.002.02.1.1
CTCCGGTCGAGCCGGTCGAACCTGTTGCCCCAGTAGAGCCGGTCGAACCTGTCGATCCGGTCGAGCCAGTTGCTCCGGTATCACCGGTTGCACCTGTGGCGCCGGTCGAGCCGGTTGCTCCAGTCGAACCGGTCGCACCAGTAGAGCCGGTCGAACCTGTCGATCCGGTGGCGCCAGTTGCTCCGGTATTACCGGTTGCACCTGTCGAACCTGTAGAGCCTGTTGCTCCAGTCGATCCGGTCGAACCTGTTGCCCCAGTAGAGCCGGTCGAACCTGTCGATCCGGTCGAGCCAGTTGCTCCGGTATCGCCGGTCGAGCCGGTTGCTCCGGTCGATCCGGTCGAACCTGTTGCCCCAGTAGAGCCGGTCGAACCTGTCGATCCGGTCGAGCCAGTTGCTCCGGTATCACCGGTTGCACCTGTGGCGCCGGTCGAGCCGGTTGCTCCAGTCGA
>NZ_RZPB01001488.1:0-450 GCF_003998535.1 Mesorhizobium sp. M7A.F.Ca.AU.002.02.1.1
CCAGGAAAACCCCGCCCAGCGTCAGCGGCATCACCCAGACGGCGATCGCCGCCAGCCGGATGCGGCGCCCACCGAACCGCCGCGCCGTCCTCCGCCAGCGGATGAAATCAATGACGAAGCGGAACGGCGCCGCCAGCCCGAACAGCACGATCTGCCCGGCAATGCGGGCGATGCTGTGCCGCAGCCGACCGCTCAACGAAAGCGCGAAGACGGTCAGCGCCGCCAGCGCGATCGAGACCGACAGGGTGCTGACATTTTCAGCCAGCGGCAGCAGCGGGACAAGCAAGGCGATGGGCTTGAGCCAGACCCGGCCGTCGTTGAAGGCGGCCGGGTGCACAGCGACGACCGCCGCGGCAATCAGCAGGGCGAACAGGAAAACCGTGATCCCGGCGGGCTGGCCATAGAACAGAAAATCCGCGAGCGCTGCCAGCAGGATGGCGACACCGAAAC
>NZ_RZPB01001489.1:0-449 GCF_003998535.1 Mesorhizobium sp. M7A.F.Ca.AU.002.02.1.1
CACCGGGGAGACATTCGTGTCAGGGACGTTCTGGGTTCCACCGCTTGCAAAACCTTGTGCTGTCGAGGTGTCCGGCCGCGTCATTGGCGCGGCCGGAAAATTCTCGAAAGGCAAGTCGGAGCCGCGTGGCGGCTCCGACCCATTGCGGTCACTCGGCGGCAACGTTGAAGGCCTCGGCTTCCTCGGCTGTATCTGGCTGAGAGGGTTTCGGCTCCAGTTCGGCAAAATCCGCCGATCTGGCATCTGCTGCCTCGTCCTGCCGTTCAACCGACATCGCAGGTTGCTCGGTGCGCAAGAGCGCAGGTAGCCATCCAGTCCCGGCGAGCAACTGCTCGGCGGCCTCCGCCATTGGCTGCTTTTTCAGGTCCGACAGCCTCTCTGCCGCGTCTTCGCTGGCAGCTTCGCGCACGGCGTCGAGGATATGTGCCTTGGTGATGCGCCCGAGATAC
>NZ_RZPB01000148.1:0-10264 GCF_003998535.1 Mesorhizobium sp. M7A.F.Ca.AU.002.02.1.1
GGGCATTCCGGCCAACCCTGTCATGGCGCTGATGATCGGCGCCATGATCATCCAGGGCATCGTGCCCGGCCCCAATGTCGCGACCGAACAGCCGGCGCTGTTCTGGGGCATCATCGCCTCGATGTGGATCGGCAATCTGATGCTGATCATCCTCAACCTGCCGCTGATCGGGCTTTGGGTGAAGCTGCTGACGATCCCCTATTACGTGCTTTTCCCGATCATCATGGCGTTCTGCTCGATCGGCGTCTACAGCGTCAACAGCAACGTCTATGATCTCTACGCCGTCGCCTTCTTCGGCTTCCTCGGCTACCTCCTGACCAAGCTGCGCTGCGAACCGGCACCGCTGCTGCTCGGCTTCGTGCTCGGCCCGCTGCTCGAGGAAAATCTGCGCCGCGCCATGATTCTCTCGCGCGGCGACCCGAGCACCTTCGTGACCAGACCGATCAGCGCCGGCCTGCTGCTCATAGCGCTCGCCGTGCTCGCCGTCGTCTTCCTGCCGGCGGTCAAGAAAAAGCGCGAAGAGGTGTTTGTGGAGGAGAGTTGAATTACGCCGCCGTTCCGCCTCGGTCCTGAACCTCTTCGACCGGGTCGAGCGGTGCGATCGGCACCAGCGGTGCCGGCACATCGGTCGTCTTGACCTCGGCCTTGCAGATGTCGGCGATGACGCAGGCCGGGCAATCCGGCTTGCGCGCCTTGCAGACGTAGCGGCCATGCAGGATCAGCCAGTGATGTGCATGGCGCATATATTCGTCCGGAATGATCTTCAACAATCCCTGCTCGACCTGTTCCGGCGTCTTGCCGGGCGCTAATCCGAGCCGGTTGCCTATGCGAAGAATGTGCGTGTCGACCGCCATCGTGTGCTGGCCGAAGGCCATGTTGAGCACGACATTGGCGGTCTTGCGCCCGACCCCGGGCAGCTTGACCAATTCATCTCGATTATCGGGTACCTCGCCGCCATGGTCGCGGATCAGCGCCTGCGACAGCGCAATCAAATTCTTCGCCTTGTTGCGCCACAGCCCGATGGTGCGGATATATTCGCCGACCCTTGCTTCCCCCAGCGCCAGCATCTTGTGCGGCGTATCGGCGGCCCTGAACAGCGCCCGCGTCGCCTTGTTGACGCCTACATCCGTCGCTTGCGCCGACAGCACCACCGCGACCAGCAGCGTGAAGGCGTTGACATGTTCGAGCTCGCCCTTCGGCTCGGGCCGCTGGACGGAAAAGCGCCGGAATATCTCTTTCACTTCGGCCGGGCTGTAGCGTAACGCGCTTCGCGCCGGCCGCGGGCGCGGCTTTGCGTTCGAACCATCGCGTCGTGCGGGCAACGGCTCTTTTTTGGACAGGGAAGAATCTTTGGACTTGGGGCTTGCCATTTCCCTCCTATAATATCCCCTCATGAGCGACACAAACGCCTCGTTTCAGGCCGACGAGCCATTCTTTCAGGCGCTACTGACCCCGCACCGGTCTCTGGGCCGGACAGGCTTCTTCGTCCTGATGGGCGCGCTGCTGTTCGGCTGGCTGGTGACAGGCGCGTTTTTCCTGTCGCGCGGCGCCTGGCCGGTGTTCGGCTTCTTCGGCCTCGACGTGGCCGCCGTCTACATCGCCTTTCGCATCAACTATCGTGCCGCTCGCGCACGCGAAGAAGTCTCGGTTTCGCGCACCAGCCTCGACATCCGCAAGACAGCCCCCTCGGGGAAATCGGAAGCGCATCGCTTCAATCCGTTCTGGGCGCGGTTTTCGGTGGCCCGTCACGCCGAGATCGGCATCACAGGCATGACGGTGCAAGGTGAAGGCCAGAACGTGCCGATCGGATCGTTCCTGGACCCCGATTCCCGCGAGAGTTTTGCCACCGCCTTTTCGCGCGCGCTGGCGCCCGCCAAGACACGCTGAGGCAGCCGCGAGCGATTCCTGGGCTCGAATCCGGTGCCTATCCGGGTATGCGCCGCAAGAAGGCAAGTTTCGGGTGGCGATCGACGCCCCGAGGGGCGATATTCCGGCTCAAGGAGACAGTTCCATGAGCACACACACCGCAGTCCTCAAAAAGGACATCACGCCTGAGGGCAGCGATTATGAGATCGTGCGCCGTGCCATCGAGAAGATCAGTCTCGACTATCGCGATCAGCCTTCCCTCGAAGAGCTGGCCGAGGAGGTCGGCGAGACGCCGACCGGCCTGCAAAAACTCTTCACCCGCTGGGCCGGCCTGTCGCCCAAGGCCTTCCTGCAGGCGGTGACACTGGACCATGCGCGCAGGCTGCTCGATTCCGGCATGCCTCTGCTCGAGACCTCATTCGAACTGGGCATGTCCGGCCCCGGCCGGCTGCATGACCTGTTCGTCACGCACGAGGCGATGTCGCCGGGCGACTACAAGACACGCGGCGCCGGGCTCACCATTCGCTACGGCTTCCATTCCTCGCCGTTCGGCACCGCCCTGATCATGGCCACCGAGCGCGGGCTCGCCGGCCTCGCCTTCAGCGACCCCGGCGAGGAACGCGCCGCCTTCGCCGACATGTCCAGCCGCTGGCCGAACGCCATCTACGTCGAGGACATGACTGCCACCGGCCCCTATGCCGCCCGTATCTTCGACCCGACGCTGTGGCGCCCCGACCAGCCGCTGCATGTCGTCATGATCGGCACCGACTTCCAGGTTCGCGTCTGGGAGGCGCTGCTCAAGATCCCGATGGGCAAGGCCCGCACCTATTCCTCGATTGCGGCCAGCATCGGCGCACCGTCCGCCAGCCGTGCGGTCGGTGCGGCCAACGGCGCCAATCCGCTCTCTTTCGTGGTGCCTTGTCACCGCGCCATCGGCAAATCAGGCGACCTCACCGGTTATCATTGGGGCCTGACCCGCAAGCGCGCCATTCTGGGTTGGGAAGCCGGGCAGGTATCGTAATATCGATTTTTCTCGATATTGCGAAGAAAAACATGGTTCTATCGGCGCTATCAAGTATAAGCGCTATTTACGCTGTGGTTCCGCTTTTGCAACCGAGGGCAACCTCCGGTTCCTGTAGTTGTTATTTTTGAGGCGTTATTTTAGGTAACTCTAAATTAACCACGATAAAGTGATGATGCTCTCATATTAATCCGGACGATCCGGCTTGATAGGAGGTCTCGATGACATTGTTTCGCGCCGCCTGCGGCGCAGCTCTGCTGGTTGCCAGCGTCGACGAGGCCGCGTTGGCCACGACGCAGAATGTCATCTTCAACGGCACGATCGCGCCCACCTGCACGCTGGTCGTTGCCACCAACGGTACGATGACGGCCAGTCCCGATCTCCAGTCCCTGAGCTCCCACAACAGCGGCGGCTCGGCTGGAACCGTGACGCTGACGACGACCGGAGGTGTGTCGCTGAGCGTCGACCCGGTCACCACCATGACGGTGCCATCCGCCGACAGCACGTCGACGACCTGGACACCCACCTACTCCGCCGCCGGCGCGCATTCCATCGTCGAGACCGGCTCGACAACCAGCATCACCACCCCCGGCGCAGATCTCGTCTCGGTTCACCTTGCCGGAACCAAGGGCGGCAGCAATCGCTTCGCCAACGGCAATTATCAGGCAACGGTAACGCTGCGCTGCGAATGACGCGAGCGAAGGAGGGGTCGTGAAACATGCTCGAATCCTGGCGACGGCGTTGGCCGTCGGATTGGCGCCCGTTGCCGCCAAGGCTCAGTCGATGTCGCCGATGCGTGGCGAGATCAACAGCTTCACCGACGTCTTTGCGGTTCGCGTCTTCCCCGCCAATCCCTACGACCGCAACATCCGGGTCGAAATTCACGTCTACGATCAGGATTTCCAGCCGGTAGATGCCAGGGTCTCTCCAAATGTCTTCCAACTGGCCTCCCAGGCCTCCCGTTCTGTCCTTGTGGTTGTGCCTTTCGGCGGCGCTGCCGAGCGTAAAGTGCGTATCTGTACCGAAAGCATCCCCTTTCCCAATCAACAGACGCAGATAAGGGCACAGATATGCGGAAAGTTTTTTGGGCGCCGCAAGTCCTGACACTGGCGCTCGCGGCTGTTTGGGCGGGTGCCTCGCCGGCCGGGGCCGAGGACGTCTACAACCTCAACCAGAACGAAAGCGGCTTCAACCTGCCCGGCGTCACCTTGCCCCAGGGCCAGGACGAGGTCCATGCCGCGGATGGCACCACTTGCCGTTCCGCCGTCTCCGGCTCCGGCGCCTATGTCGATCTCGGCGTCATCAGAGGCAACAGCCAGTCCGACAATGATGTCGCCACTTACGGCCGCGTGGTGATCCCCATCGGGCGTACGCCCAAGCGCGTCGATTGCAGCCGTCTCTACGAGCTTGAGGTCGAGCGCCTTCAGCTGGAGCTGAAGCTCCTCAAAATGGGCCTCGGCACCGACGGCCAGACGGCGAGTATTGCCGCCACCGCTCCCGCGACCGCATCACCGGGGTGGGCCAACGAAGGCTGGAGCATCAGAACCGGAAATGGCGATGGCAAGAAAAAGAAGAAGCAGTAGCCGCGCGCTGTTTGCGATGGCGGCACTTGCCGGTTCCTGCCTTCCGATGCAGGCGGCGATCATCGGCACCTGCACCATCATGGTCGGGGCGTCCGGAACGATGAAGGCCAGTCCCGCCATCAGCATACTGGGCTCCAAACAGGCAGGCGGATCGAGCGCCAGCGCCACCGTGGTGGCAAGCTCCCTGTTATGCTCAATACTCAACCTGCTTGACTGCTATTCGGTTTCGGCGCCGGCGCCTGCCGCATTCTCGTCCGCGCCGAGCGGCGGTGGCACCAACGTGACGTTCGCTTCGGTCTTCCGCCTCGATGGCTCGGGGGCCGATGTCAACGGAAGTGTGCCGCAGAGGGTTGCCAACGGCACCCACGCGATGCAGGTCGACCTCACCGCCACCAAGTCGAGCGGTATCTTTCCCGCCGGCAACTATCAGGGCACGGTCACCGTGCGCTGCGAATAAGGCCGCGACAACTCAAATCGGGCTGGACCATGCGCGTGGTCTGGCAAGCTGCGGCCTTACAGGTTAGCTTCCACGCAATCGGAACGATCTGCGTTCGCCCGGACGCACGAAGACGCTCCGGCATTTTGAATTTGCGTTGCCAGGAGGCCCTGCTTGATTATCGTCATCGGCTCGATCAACCTCGACCTTATCGCCAAGGTCGACCGCTTGCCGAGCCCCGGCGAGACGGTGGGCGGCTCGGCCTTCACCACCGCGCCCGGGGGCAAGGGCGCCAACCAGGCCCTGGCCGCCGCACGCGCCGGCGCCTCGGTGCGCATGGTCGGCGCCGTCGGCAGGGACAGCTTCGCCGCCGAGGCACTGGCATTGCTGCGCGACGGCAAGGTCGACCTGTCCGGCGTTGCCGAGACTCACGCCTCGACCGGCACGGCACTGATCATGGTCGCCGACGACGGCGAGAACATCATCGCCGTGGTGCCGGGCGCCAACGCTTCCGTGGTGCCCGGCGATCTCTCCAAGGCCTTTCTGAAAAAAGGCGACGTCGTGCTGCTGCAAAATGAGATTCCGCTGGCCACCGTCGATGCCGCCCTCGACCAGGCAAGGGCGGCCGGCGCCATCACGGTGCTCAACACAGCACCTTTCCAGGCGCAAGCAGCCGGCTTTCTCGGCAAGGCCGACTATGTCGTCGCCAACGAAACCGAGTTCGACCTGTATGGCGAAGCGCTGTCGCTGCAAGGCCGCGATCGGGCGGTGCGCATGCGCGACTTTGCCGGAAAGACCGGCCGCACCGTCGTCGTCACGCTCGGCGGCGATGGCGTGATGGCGGCGACACCGACCGAGTTCCTGGCCGTTGCTGCGCGCAAGATCGTCCCCGTCGACACGGTCGGCGCCGGCGATACGTTCTGCGGCTATTTCGCCGCCAGCCTGTCGTCGGGCCTCACGCTCGAACAGGCGCTGGCGCGCGCCGGCGCGGCCGGCTCGCTGGCCTGCCTGAAACCTGGCGCCCAACCGGCGATCCCGCTCGCCAAAGACGTCGATCAGGCGCTGCAGGAAACCCATTAAAATGCTGCGTCCTCAAACAAAACATGCCGTGCCACCGGCAGGCGACATCTGCCGCCTGTCCGCAGTCGAACTCGCCGGCGCGATCCGGGAGAGGGAGCTTTGCGTGCGCGAGGTGGTGGCGGCATTCCTCGACCGCATCGAGGCGGTCAATCCGCTGGTCAACGCCATCGTCTCCTTGCGCGATCGCGCCGATATCCTGCGCGAAGCCGATGCGGCCGATGCCAGCCCAACGCGAGCCAAAACCAACCCGCTCTTCGGCCTGCCGATGGCCATCAAGGACCTCGCCTCGACCACGGGCCTCAGGACCTCTTTCGGCTCGCCGATCTTCGCCGATTTCGTGCCGCAGGAGGACGATTTCTTCGTCGAGCGCATCCGCAATGCCGGCGCCATTATCATCGGCAAGACCAACGTCCCCGAATTCGGGCTTGGTTCCAACACCTACAACGCCGTGTTCGGGCCGACGCTGAACGCCTTCGATCCGGCCCTGACCGCCGGAGGCTCGAGCGGCGGCGCGGCCGTTGCCCTGGCGCTCGACATGGTGCCCGTCGCCGATGGCAGCGACTTTGGCGGCTCGCTGCGCAACCCGGCCGCCTGGAACAATGTTTTTGGCTTCCGCCCGTCGCAAGGACTTGTTCCCGGCGGACCCGATTTCGAAGTCTTCCATGCGCAGATGGGCGTCGACGGGCCGATGGGCCGCAACGTCCGTGACATGGCACTGCTGCTCGATGTGCAGGCCGGTTACCACCCGCACGCGCCATTGTCCTACGAGAAACCCGGCTCGTTCCTCGAAGGGCTTGGAATACCCGCAACTGGTGGCCGCATCGCCTGGCTCGGTGATCTCGGCGGTCATCTGCCGGTTGAAACAGGCGTTCTCGGCCTGTGCGAGGCGGCACTTGGCCGCTTTGCGGAAGCGTCCTTCGCGACCGAGCCCCTGCTGCCGGATTTCGATTTCGAAGCGCTGTGGCAGGCCTTCGTGACGCTGCGCCAGGCCAGCAGCGGCTGCGCGCTCAAAACCCACTATGACGATCCCGCGAAGCGCCGCCTGCTCAAGCCGGAAGCCATCTGGGAAGTGGAGAACGCAACGCGGCTGACGGCGCCGCAGATCCGCGCCGCTTCGGTCATCCGCACGTCCTGGCATCGCACGCTGCTGTCGATCTTCGACCGCTATGATCTGATTGCGCTGCCGACAGCGCAGGTCTTCCCCTTCGACATCGATACGCATTGGCCGCGTGAGGTCGCCGGACGCACAATGGACAGCTATCACCGCTGGATGCAGGTTTCCGCCTTCGCGACCTTGGGCGGCTGCCCGGCGGCCAATGTGCCGGTCGGCTTCGACGATAGAGGGCGGCCGATGGGCATGCAGCTGATCGGCCGGCCACGCGGCGACCTTGCCGTGCTCAAGGCGGCGGCCGCCTATGAGGCAACACTGCCCTGGCCGGCCGGCGCCTGAATCGCACGCGTTGGCGGCCGCGGCGCTTCGCGCACCGGCTTGCATCGCTATCGCCGCCATGCATTGATTATCCTCAGCCGCGCCGCCTCGGCGGTATTCCTGGGGAAAAAGCATGTCGCTCGAACTCTACGCCGCCTATGTCCTCGCTTGCATCGTCATTATCCTGGTGCCCGGTCCGACGGTCACGCTGATCATTGCCAACAGCATCCGCCATGGCTCGCGCGCCGGCCTCGCCAACGTCGCCGGCACGCAGGCCGGGCTTGCCGTGATGATCGCCATCGTCGGCATCGGCCTCAACACGCTGATCGCAGGCATGGGCCACTGGTTCGAGTGGGTACGACTGATCGGCGCGGCCTATCTGATCTGGATGGGTGTGCAGATGTTCCGCTCCAAGGGCACGTTGAATGCCGATGGAACAGCGAGAAAGCCGCGCGGCGGCTTCTTCCTGCAGGGCCTGCTGGTGGCGCTGAGCAACCCCAAGACGCTGATTTTCTTCGGCGCCTTCTTTCCGCAGTTCATTTCGCCGCAAGGCAACTACTCGCTGCAGATCGCCGTCATGGGTCTGACCGCCATGATCTTCGCCGCCTTCTCGGATTCGACTTACGCGCTGGCCGCCGGCCGCGCCGGGCGCCTGCTGTCGGCCGGCCGCATCAAACTCCTGTCGAGGATCAGCGGCAGCTTCATGGTCGGCGGCGGCCTGTGGCTGGCGTTTTCGCGGTCGAAGTAAAGGCGGCCGAGCCGGCGCCGCAAGGAGTTGCAGCACCCTGGAATGGCAACAGATTGAAAGTGTGCTGTCCCACCACCACATGAATCTGGCTTGAGGGATTCATGTCTGTCTTTTGGACTTGGGATGGTTTGAAGAGGAACGCGCCTGGCGTGATCCTCTTTATTGGTGCGTTTGCGGTTATGATCATGTTGGCGGCAAACAAATGGATCAACGACGCCAGCCCGATCCGATCGGTCGACACAGTCGAGGCAAACGTCGAAAGTGTCCGGTTGGACCATGGCCGCGGCATATATCTGGTTTCTATCGAGAACGGTTCGTCTGTCCTTATCGATGACGATCACCCGCATCTGATCGGCTCGCGCACAAACATCGAACGCGTCACGCGCGACAATGGCTTCGTCTTCTACCGATTCGTGAATTGAATCATGGCAACAGTATCTTCTCTCAGAAACCGCCTGCTTCTGTTTCAGGCAGAATACCGAGACGCAGTCATTGGTGTCGTATTCTTCTGCGCACTGCCCCTGGCGGCGCTGATCCCGATTGCGATGAACCAGGACAATCCGGTTGTGGCAACTCAGAGTGTGATGGGCACTATCGAGTATGTGAGGTTAATGCCCATCAATCCGAAGATGGCTGCCGGGCGCGGGCTGTATTACACATACGATGTCCGCCTTGATGGCAACAGCGCGGTGACATCCATCGATGATGAAGTGGGGATGCCGCACCTTGTCGGTTCGGTCATCCCCATCGAGCGGCAACATCATAAGCGCGGCGGAGACACCTATCGGTTTCTCAATGAGTGAAGACGCGTGCTCACAAGTTCAGTTCTGTTCTGACGGTCAGTTAAGCCGCCCCAGCCTCTCCACCAGCAAGGCGAAAAACGCATCATGGTCGATGTCGCGCATCACCATGGCGTTCTTCGGCCGTTTGGTGACGCCCCACCAGTCGATCACGGTCATGCCCATGGTCAGTTCCGAGGCGGTTTCCACGCTGACGTTGCAGTTGCGGCCCTTGAACAGGTCCGGCTTCAACAGATAGGCGATGACGCAAGGATCGTGCAGCGGGCCACCGTCGGTGCCGTATTTCTCTTCATCGAAGCGCTCGAAGAACTCCAACATCTCCGCGGTGGCGGTGCCGACCCTGGTGCCCAGCGCGCGGAAGGCCTGCGTGCGCTTGGCGGTGGTCAGCGCCTTGTGGGTGACGTCGAGAGGCATCATGACGATCGGAATGCCGGATTTGAGCACGACATCTGCGGCCTGCGGGTCGACATAGATGTTGAATTCGGCGGTCGGTGTGACATTGCCGCCTTCGAAGAAGCCGCCGCCCATCAGCACGATTTCCTTGATGCGCGGTGCGATGCGCGGCTCGCGGATCAGCGCCAGCGCAATGTTGGTGAGCGGGCCGAGCGCGCAAAGCGTGATCGTGCCGCTTTCTTCGCTCATCAGCGTCTCGACGATGAAATCGACCGCGTACTGGTCCTGCAGCTTCATCGTCGGTTCGGGCAATTGCGGACCGTTGAGGCCGGTCTTGCCATGCACTTCCTCGGCGGTGACCAGTTCGCGCGTCAGGGGCCGGATGGCACCGGCATAGACCTTGATGTCCGGGCGGCCGGCCAGCTCGCAGATCTTGCGGGCATTCTTTTCGGTAAGCTTCAGCGGCACGTTGCCGGCAACGGCTGATATGCCGACGATCTCCAGTTCGGAGCTGCCGAGCGCCAGCAATATGGCGACGGCATCATCCTGGCCGGGATCCGTGTCGATGATGATCTTGCGTGACTGGGGCATTTCAATTCCTTGTTTGGCGAGGTCGTGGACTTGCATCGATCCGATCGGAACATCCAAATGACGCCGAAGCGGCCGCGAGCTGCCAGGCCGAACCGCTCGACCGGGGAAGACAATCCCGACCCGCGCGCTTTTCCTTGCATCTGCTCGCCGTTTCAAGCGCCATGTCTGTCATTCCTGTGAGTCCACGGCCTGGTCTTTTTGGGCGGGTCTGTTGACGGCTTGAACTTGGTCGCGGGGCGGACCATATCAAGGCCATCGGGAAAAATGCCATCTGGGTTTTTCCACTTTATGTCGCTCTTGAGAGGACACTGTAACAT